>JAOZNS010000188.1 GCA_029933635.1 Candidatus Zixiibacteriota bacterium
ACTTAAAGTAACCCAAAACCAAAATTAGCAACAAAATTTCGATACGCTACCAAAATTTTACTTATATAAAACGGAGTCTCCATAACGGATGCCATGAAAAAAACAGGCAAAGGTAGGTTTGAAATTCTGTTCGTTTGCACCGGCAACACCTGCCGCAGTCCAATGGCAGAGGTCCTCCTCAAGAAGATGATGAAGGAAAAAGTGGTGAAGAACTTCAAGGTAAGCTCCGCAGGAACCCACAGCATTCCAGAGGCCCCAGCATCCGCCTTGGCGGTTCAGGTAGCCAAAACAAAAGGTGTGGATCTATCCGCGCATCGTTCTCGGCAATTAACCCCTAAGTTGATCGAAAGGGCGGATTTGATCCTGGCTATGTCGCAGGAACATCTGGATTTCATCAATCAAATGAACAAAAGAGCAAAGGATAAAGCCACCCTTCTGAAACTCTTTGGCCGGCAAAAGTCTGGATCAAACGAACAGCGAGATGAAGGCGTTTTCAATATCAAAGACCCCATCGGTGGTGGGTTGGAGGATTTCGAACACAGCTTCTCAGAGATCCAAAAGGAGGTCGAAAGGATCTTCCCAGAGCTTTTGAGATTGGCAAAAAGTAGCTAACTTTTAGGTCATATTCAATTTTAATAAATGTTCAAAGACATTACATGATCGGTAAGACCTCAATTTTTATTTCCTTCAAGCATATTTTTATATTACTTTTGGTTTTTTCTTTTGTAACTGAAAATCCACAATCCCAAGAGCCTTCTCAGAAGAACAGACTTGGTTTACAAGAAAAAGCCCCATCCGAGTTGAATAAATTTAATCCTGATGATACAGGTTTCGATGAAATCCCTCTAAAACCACCAAAGATGGAGATAAAGCTTCCTTCACCCCAGAGAAAAAAGTTCAAAAGAGCTATCTTGAATAAAGCATTTGGGGTGGGAGAAAGGTTGGTCTTTTCGGTGGGCTACGGACCTATAAAGGCTGGAACTGCGGTGATGGAGATCCCCGAGATCGTAAAGCTTAACGGCAGAAAATGCTATCATATCGTCTCCACCGCCAAATCGAACAAATTCTTCTCCGTCTTCTTCCCGGTTGACGATAAGGTGGAATCTTTCATGGACCTCTACGGTCTTTATTCCCTCCGATATGATAAACATCTGCGGGAAGGAAAGTTCAGAGCAGATGTATCCATGGTTTTCGATCAGGAAAATCACTGGGCCATATACAATGACGGTAAGGATACATTTGAGGTGGCGGAATATGCTCAGGATGTCCTTTCCTCCTTTTATTTTGTGAGAACTCAAAAGTTAACCGTGGGGAGGTCCATCTTCGTGAACAATCACACCGATAAAAAAAATTACCCTCTGGAGGTTAAGGTCCTGCGAAAGGAGAGGGTGAAGGTTAAGGCCGGAGAGTTCGACTGTGTGGTGGTGGAGCCGATCTTAAAGACCCCGGGCATATTCGAACAGAAAGGAAGTTTGACCGTCTGGCTGACTGATGATGAAATAAAAATGCCCGTTCTGATGAAAAGTAAGGTGATCATAGGATCCATCTCCACCGAGCTGGTCAGTTATAAACTGGGGAAGGTAGGAAAATATTAAATGTCAAAATATACCAAAATAAACTTAGAAAAGATAAAGAGATGTTCGATTAAAAATCGGAAAAGCAAGATCGAAATCGAAAATTTCGGAAAGCCGGTTAAACCAAACTCCGATATATACGATTTCTTAGAAAGTCTTCCCAAATATCTGAAGGCACAGGATTTAAAATCCCTTCTGGATCTGATAATTCTGGCAAAGCTTAAAGAAAAACCCATCATCTTCATGTCAGGTGCCCATCCCATCAAATGCGGACTTTCGTCGGTTTTGATCGACCTGATGAAAAGTGGTTTTATGACTTTGCTTGCAACCAATGGGGCGGGAGCAATTCACGATGTGGAGATCGCCTTCTGGGGAAAGACCTCTGAGCAGGTGGAGGAGGGGATCGAGGATGGCTCGTTTGGCATGGCTAAAGAGACCGGTGAGGTCTTCAATCAAATCTCCTCTCTTGCGGGAAAAAGGGATATGGGTCTTGGGGAGGCGATCGGCAAAGCCATCCTGGAGCGAAAAGCAAGGTTCAGAAAATATAGCCTTCTGGCGAATGCATATAGACTGGGTATTCCTGCCTGCGTGCACGTCGCTTTCGGGACCGATATAGTCCATCAGCATCCCAATTTCGATCCATCTTCTACGGGGAAAGCAACCTATAACGATTTTAAGATTTTAGCTCATGAGGTTTCCAGATTGAATGACGGAGGTGTGGTTCTACATTTTGGATCAGCGGTGGTTCTGCCAGAGGTTTTCCTGAAGGCTCTTTCTGTGGCTCGAAACATCAAAGGAAAGATAGGAAACTTCACCACTGCCAATTTTGATATGATTCAGCATTATCGCCCCAACATGAATGTGGTTTCTCGTCCCACTCAGAAAAGTGGTCAAGGTTTCTCCTTTAGCGGACATCATGAGATCATGATTCCCCTTCTGGCTGGGGCTTTGAAATCAGTGGAGCAAAGAAGTCAAAAAAGGAGGTAAAAGATATGCGATGCTGCCGTAGCTTTAAGTTCTGGGTGCTATCTGTTTCCCTCTTTGTTGGATTGAGTTCCTTGATAAGCAGGGCAGAGGATAAAACAGCACCGTCTGAAGATAGCCTGAGGAAGATCGAAGAGGTAACATCCCAGGCTCCGGATACAACCGATTCGCTGAGAATGGCGATGGATGATTTCCATCAGGTGATGGCACCTTTATGGCACGAAGCTTTTTCAGCCAAAGATTTCAAGACCATCCGGGAAAAGGCACCCTTGTTGCAAGAAAAGCTTTTGGCTTTGCTAAAGGTAAAGCTTCCCACCTATCTGCAGGAAGATGAGCAGAAGCTGAATACCTTTCTTTCCAAAAGGCAGGAATTGGCATACTACGTAGGTCAGGTAAGCTTAGCGTCAAAGGATGGGGTGGATTCCACCTTAGCCTCTGCCTTTGAGCAGATGCATTGGACTTATGAGGAATTGGAAAAAGTCTTTGCTGTTCCCATACCGGAACTGGATAGCTTCCATGAAACTTTATATTTTCTCTGGCACAAGGCTCTGCCTGGAAAGGATTATAAGGCGATTAAGGAAACCGCTTCGATCCTTAAGGTAGAGATGGATACCTTGATGAAGGTTCCGCTCCCTTATGGATGTGCCAAAAAGAAGGAAGAATTTGAGAAGAGAAAATCTGCGCTTAAGGATGCGGTCTATGGCCTGGTTGATGTCTGCCAAAAGGGAGAGGAGAAGAAAATAGAGGAGGCATTGAGCCTGGTGCATGAAAGGTTCGTGGAGCTTAATCAATTTTTGAGATGATGAGATTTGAGATTAAACAATAAATTAATGATGGGGGGATGGACTGCTGAAATCTAAATAGCCACCTCTAAGCTACTCCGGCGGAAACCAGCAACATTCAGGGGGAGGTCCACCTTGAAAGGCATACCCTATCAAATATACAATATCCCCTACATCAATTGTGCAATCGTTATTTGCATCGCCACGTTCAATCGGATCGTATAACCAAGGTAGACCCCGAAACAAGTAAGAAGTAAGGCAGACAATATCCCCTATATCTACAGTCAAATCACCGGTCACATCTCCGCAAAGGCAGGAGTATTCTGGGTCAAATACGTCTACCGCCGAGTGGGTCGAGCTTACGCCTCCTTGATCATCGTAGACATAAACATATATATCATCCTCATCCCACCAAGTGGGCGCCTGGTAGACGACATAGTTCTCCTGTGTGGTGCAAACGGGAACTGGGTTCCCGTTTACTATGAAATACCCGTAATAACACCACCATTCATACCATATAGGATCCCCATCTGGATCATAAGCATCAATCTCAATGGTCATCTCCTCTCCATATTTGATACAATCACCACACTCATCCTGAGGATACTTGCAGTGCAAATGACCAGTAATCACCGGAGGGTTGTTACCAGGATCGTAGACATAGCTGTATCTGTAAGGAACGTAGCCGTCGTTAACAAGGAAAAGAGTATCATACTCCCAACCTCTGCACGTGTCCGGTGTCGCTTCAATTACTCGCATCCTCGAATTAGGAATAGCCCATTCATAGAACATCATCACATGGACACCCGGATTATTCATTATATCTCCTGATTGGAGCTCCCCTATCGTAATTTGATCGGAGACATAAACAAGAGTAGAAGTAGTGCGTCGTGAAGGTAATTCCCAACATCTGGAGACCAAACCAGAGCAATCAACTCCGGTAGCCCAATACGCATCTGTTTCTCCACAGTTATTACTTGGTAAAGAGCCAGCACAAAGCCCGGCAGAAAGATAAGTCAGAAAATCATCAGCTCTATCCCATCCTCCCCAACTGTAAGCTTCACCAGTGTAATTCTGTCCCGCTGAAAAAGCAGACGTCCAAGTTGGACAAGACCAATGAGGATCGACATTATCACTTGAACAGGTCCAGTTCACATTCACAAATTCCAAACCATGAGCTATCATATCCGCCCGGCTGACTTGATGGGGTGAAGGAGGATTTAACCAGGTGATATTCAAAGGTCCATAGGTATTGTTGCCTTCATTGCTTTCTTGAATTTCTCCCTCGGAATCAACCAGCCCCCACATCTTCCAAGTCTCTGCTTGAGTGGAATGTGGGAGCTTATAAAAATTATAGGTTCTGGTCTCCCCGGGATTCAGCCAATAAGTCTCCCACCAATATTCCCCGGTGGCAGGAGGAGAAGGTGCAGTAGCTCTGTTCTTAAAAACATCCGTATAAAACAAATCGGTCACCGGCACACTGCCTTGATTTTTTATGGTGATGGTTCCATTGGTATGTTCAGTGATGATCAGAGATGAATCGTCAACGGTGAGGTCTTGGATGATTAAATCTGGTGGAGTATAAGTCCAGTTTATGGTCACCGGACCCTTATAATTATTACTCTCATTGGTTTCTGTTATGTCTCCATCGCAGTCGGCTAAACCATACATGTACCAAGTTCCGGGTTCAGAGGAGGTGATATTATAAAAAGTATAACTCTCAGTCTCTCCCGCACCAAGATCAATACTAGACCACCAATCATCCTCCAAACTATCAATGTTAGGAGGACCAGATAAGTTGTAAAAAAGCCCATTGTAAAACCAACCAGAAGCAGGAACAGTTCCTTGATTTTTTATTACCATAGTCACATCAATATAATCTCCCACATTGGGGTTATAATCAGTGGCGGTGAGGCTTTGCACAATCAGATCGGGTAAGTCTTC
>JAOZNS010000189.1 GCA_029933635.1 Candidatus Zixiibacteriota bacterium
CAATTCTGTTCCTTATGAAGCCAAACAACTTATTAATCAATAACTTAAAGAAACCCAAAAACGAAATTAGCAACAAAATTTCGATACGCTACCCATAAATTAGGTGGAGAATAGAGATATAGTTAGGGGTGGTTATCCTCTCTTAGAGGAGGATAACCTGAGATCATACCCTCAATACCTGATCTGGGTAATGCCAGCGTAGGGAAACAAAACGCTTACCGTTATCCTAAGGATCAGGGTGACGGTTTTTTGTTAGAAAGGAGAAAAGATGTTAGAAAACCGACTGCCTGACGTGGGAAAAATTTCCCCGGAGATCTTTGATGAGTTGATCTATCCTAATCTGGGAGCAAAATCCGATCGGGTTTTGGTGGGACCAAGACATGGGGTGGATATAGGAGTGGTGGAGATTGGAGAGGATAAGGTGATGGTCACCACCACCGATCCGGTCTTCATAGTTCCGGAATATGGTTTTAAAAGAGCCGCCTGGTTTGCCATTCATATCTTGTGTTCTGATGCGGTTACCTCGGGCTTGGCACCAACCTATCTGTCAATTGACCTGAACCTTCCCTTAAGCATGACCAAAGAACAGCTCAGCACGGTGTGGATGGTGATAAGCGAAGAGTGCAAGAAGATGGGAACAAATATCATCAGCGGACATACCGCCCGGTATCATGGATGTAACTATCCCATGGTAGGAGGTGCCACGGTAATTTGCATAGGGGATAAATCAAAATATGTCTCCCCCGAGATGGCTCAAATAAAAGATAAGATCATCATCACCAAGGGAGCCGCCATTGAAGCCACCGGGATCTTTGCCGTCGCCTTTAAGTCCAAGATAGAGGAGCATTTTGGAAAGGATTTCAGCCAGAGGGCGGAGAAGATATTCTGGCAGATGTCGGTGGTGGAGGATGCTTTAACCGCAGTTGAGGTCGGGACAAGGGAGAATGGAGTAACCGCCATGCACGATGCCACAGAATGCGGTATATGGGGTGGGCTTTATGAGATCGCCAAAGCTTCCAAGGTGGGGTTGCGAATAGAAAAGGATAAGATAATTGTCTTAGATGAAGTGGACAAAATTTGTTCAAAGTTCAGCATGGATCCATATAGCTCCATCTCCGAAGGGACTCTGATTATCACCTGTAAAGAGAAAAAAGCAGAGCAGGTAGTAACTAAACTTAAAGAGAAGAATATCTCCTCCTCCATAGTAGGTGAAGTGATTCCAGAAGAGAAGGGGATATTATTGGTTGAAGGTAACAGGGAGAGACATCTGGAACATCCACGTGTGGATCCCTTCTGGATCGCCTTTGAAAAGGCGTTAAGAGGAGATTAAATAAGGACCTCCCGCTTCAGAGGAACGGGTACCCGTCCGGGGAGCAACAGCGAGAAAAGCCCCCCTGTTTTTCTTTCCGCAAAATAGATCCGTTATATCGGTATCTTAATATAATCCCGACACAGCCTAGGAAAATGAATAGGAGCTGAAAAAAAGAAGCTTTGTCCGCCCCGCCCTCAAGAAAGCGGACAAAGCAAGGGGAGCTTAGAAGTGAAGAAAGGGAATGACATTTAATTATTAATCAAAATTCGTGCCAATAGGTAGAAGCCAAAGGGCACCTTTTGCCCCTTCCATTAACTAATTGATAGGATTTGGCTTTCTATAAGAAATAAAAAGAAAGAAAAAATAACAGGACAGTTAATCGCAAATTTCTGCGTTGAAGACAAAGCAGGCTATTCCATCTGTCTTTTGTAATTCCTTAAACTATACGACGTTAAGCTTGACGCAAAAGGCTACGCTCCAATGGCAAGGTTCAAACGAGGATCGTTTGGTTAGATTTTATTGCTTGGACTTTTTATTGCAAAAAATTGGTCCTTCAAAATCTATCTTTTTCTCTCCGGGTAGGATTGCCATAGCAATAAAGGCAATTATGATAACATGCAAACCACTGTCCGATATCCATGGATTTGGTGCAATGACAACTTGCTCTTTGACTTCTATCCTTAACTAAAGAACAGGCTTCCCTTAAAGGATGGAGTTCAATTAAAGTTTTCCCGTCGATGCAACCTTTGGTGGTCAAATCCGGCAGAACGCAGGTGGAAAGTTCCATCCCCAACTTTTCGGTTGAGGGCCACATCCGCCTTTTTATGAAATCGATGATTTCCCCAATCCGGTGCTCCATCAGTTTGAAACCATTTTCACGAAGCCTCTTTTCCACCTTCGGGTATAAGGTGAGATAAGAGACGATCACTCTTTTTATCCCCAACAGGTGGGCTTGAGAGAGTATCCTTTCAAACAGGTCTAAGTCTATGTTGGAGATCCGAGTTTTGCCCTGATAGATTACATCAATTAATGGATCATAGCGAAGGGCTAACCTTTGAGGCGAACCCATGAAGGTAATAAGCTGGGGAAGCTTCTGAAAAATTCGATCGTGGGTTGGTGCATATGGCTCCAGAGGGGTTCCACCCAAGCCAGTTACGGTTAAAAGGACATATATCTGGTTTAACCTTCGCAAAACTCCTCTTAATTTCGGATGAGACAGAATGTTCTCAGGGTCTTTAGTCCAGATGACCAAAGTGTGTATGTTCTCCGTTCCAATCTCCTCCAATCTTTTGACCATATAGTCCGGATAGAAGGCAA
Organism: Candidatus Zixiibacteriota bacterium; assembly: GCA_029933635.1. Taxonomy (GTDB): domain Bacteria; phylum Zixibacteria; class MSB-5A5; order MSB-5A5; family SM1-73; genus SM23-73-3. The sequence continues at coordinate 2,630 of JAOZNS010000189.1, forward strand.
CCAGATCCACCCGGCGACTGGCAGAGATCACCTTCTTATAAGGGCTTGACTTGTTCTTCTGCATCTTTACAAGGTCAGTTAGCTTTTATCTTTTGAGCACTTAGCCACCGTCCAAGGTTCTAAAGGACTTCTCGCCATGACTCCAATTCTTCTCTCTTGATCTCTCCATGAGGGGCTCATGTTATCCCCGGCGGAATTTAGTTTCTTATGGGAACTTCTACAGTCTTAAGCTAACAAACGATGACTGAAAAATCAACCCTTCGGTCTGCCGAATGCTTAAAATTAACTAAATTTAGCTTTTGATCCGAAATATATAATGCCAAGATTTTTTGGAGGGTCGTTTTTAAATGATGTGAAGAATTTCTTATTGACAGGAGAAGGAAACAAAAAGTAGGGGGCAAATCTTCAGATTTGCCCAGTTGCAGTCAGTTGACTCAAATGAGGTCGAGCTAAAGCTGTGCCGATACGCCAGCTTCTGATCCGAAATATAGGACGCGGGGATTTCTTCAACAGGCATTTCCCTTGTGGGCTAAAACCTTACTTATACCGATCATATAGACTTTTAGATGCAGTTTGAATAAACAGATACAAAAATAAAGATGCAAATGAAGCAAAGCTTTCTTGCGAATATTTGCTATGAGCTTACGGCGAAATCCCAAATTTTCTTGACAAGGTTGCACAATCGAGATATTTTGCAATTGGTTAGCTTTCTTGGATACCGATTTTTGAATCGTTAATCTATTGAAGGCAAGGGAAATATCAAAAAAGATGACCTATCAGAACTTGACCGCAAGACAGAGGTTGATTCTTCAATCTTTGATCAACCATTATATTGCTACCGCTGAGCCGGTAAGCTCCAAGACGGTGGTTCAAAAATATAGGCTCCGGATAAGTCCAGCCACGGTGCGGCATACCATGCAGGATTTGGAAGAGATGGGCTTGATCTCTCAACCGCATACATCAGCCGGGCGGATTCCCACTGATAAAGGATATCGGGTATATGTGGATAGCATGATGGATCTGGAAGCTCTCACGCCCACTGAAAAGGATCGGATCAGAGAACAGATATGTGCAGAGTACGCCGCGGTGGAGGATATCTTAGAGCAAACCGCCCGGGTGCTGGCTACGGTCTCTAAGTTATTGGGAGTTACCGTGGCCCCTCGTTTTGACAAAGGCATCCTCAGCCGAATAAATCTAATCCCCGTGGGGGAGAAAAAGATTTTGGTGATTTTGGCGGTCAAGCATGGATTGGTCAGAACTGTTCTTCTGGAAGCTGAATCCTCCATCGATGCGGAACAGGCGGAGAGAACTGCATCAATCCTTAATGAGAGGCTCTGCGGATTAACCTTGGGAGAGATTAAGGAGTCCATCGATCTGCGCTTGAAGGAAGCATCCACCGCCGACCCAAAGTTGATAAAGCTCTTTTTAGATTCCACCGACAATCTTTTAAACTTCACCGAGCCAGATCAGATGCATTTAGGAGGAACCACCAACATCGTTGATCAGCCTGAATTCAAGGATCGAGAAAAACTAAAGGGCTTGATTGAGCTGTTGGAGGAAAAAAGACTGCTTGCGGAGTTGGTTTCCGCCAGGGGAATCAAGGAAGGGATCACCATCACCATCGGAAGGGAGATAGAAAAGGGGGAGATGCAGTCATGCAGCTTAGTCACCTCGCCATATCGAGCAGGAAAAGTGAGGGGCACTATTGGAATAATTGGTCCCACCCGAATGAGGTATTCCAAACTTGCCTCCATGGTGCAGTATACTGCTAAGCTTCTGAGTGAAGTCCTTTCTAAGTGAGAATAAATAGAAGGTTCATCCTTATCAATTTCAAAGGAGGAATAAGCCAATTTGACCAAGAAAGAACATAAAAAACAGCATCAGAACAAAGAAGAAGTTTCCCGCCCACAATCGGAGGTGGTGCAAAGGGAGGAAAAAAAGGAGCTGGAGCCAAAAACCGAGGCCGATCTTTTGAAAGAACGGTTGGCCAAAAGTGAGGAACAGGCAAAGGAATTGGAAGATCGGCTCTTGAGGCTGGCGGCAGAATTTGACAATTATAGAAAAAGGACCGCAAAGGAGTTTGAGCAGCTGGTCAAAGTTGCCAACCAGAACCTGATGCTGAAACTTCTGGATACCCTGGACAACTTGGAGCGCGCGCTAAATTCGACAAAAAAAGGTCCCAACGATTACCAGAGCTTTCACAAAGGGGTGGAACTGATTTATACCCATTTAAAACAAACCTTGGAAGCAGAGGGATTAAAAGAAATCCAAGCAAAAGGAAAGCCGTTCAATCCCAACTTTCATGAGGCGGTAGCTCAGGCGGAAAGCGAGGAGTTCAACGAGGGGACGGTAATGGAAGAAATTACCAAAGGATATGTGCTCAACGACAGACTTTTAAGACCTGCAAAGGTGGTGGTTTCTAAAGGTAAACCGAAGGAGCAAAAGGAAGAACACAAAGGCTTATGAGATTATGGTAAATTGGGTTTTGGTCATTGTAACACTATTGTTAGCGATCTTCACGTTTTTCTACATGCGTCACACCAAGAGGATGGCAGACATCATGGTTCAGGAATTCAATTTAAGGATCGCCCCCACTCTTGAGGTCGAACTGTACCGCACTGAGGGGAGAGATTATATAGAATAT
>JAOZNS010000029.1 GCA_029933635.1 Candidatus Zixiibacteriota bacterium
CCGAGTCATCGCCGCTACTAACAAAAATTTAGAGCAAAACGTCAAAGATGGAAAATTTAGAGAGGAATTATATTTCAGACTGAACGTTTTCCCCATCTGGATCCCACCTTTGAGAGAAAGAAAAGAGGACATACCACTTCTGGTGGAGTATTTTCTCAAAAAATACCATTATCAGGGCAAACCTCTTCCTTCAGAGCTTGTGGATCAACTCTTAAATTACCATTGGCCGGGAACTGTAAGGGAGTTAAAGAACGTTCTGGAGCGGGCTCTGATCCTATCCGATGGCAAAAACATCGAAATCCACCACGTGGGAATAAGACCTGTCTTGCTGGAAACAGAGGATAGGAGAATCTTCAAGCAACAAAAGATAAAAAACTCCTCAGAGACTTCTCCGTTAAATCTGGAGGAGATGGAAAAAAGGATGATCATCCAGGCTCTCAAAGAATCAAAGGGAAACAAAACCGAGGCCGCTAAAGCTTTACACATAACCCGCAGGATGCTTTACTCCCGGATGAAAAAATACAACCTTTTGTAGGGATAATTTATGAGCCATCCCCGCAAGTTATTGGTTATCTTATCTCGGCTTATGTTTAGCAGGTGAAACTTGAGAAGTGGAGCGGTTTGCATAACCAGAAAAGTCCTTAAGACCCTTCATCCGGGAGAGGAGTTTGGCACCAGAAGGGCATTTGAGCTTAAATGAATTTCAGCCTACCGGGTAGGACTGAAAAGGAGGAAACCTCCCCACCAGATTTTACTCTTGACAAAGGGCAACTCCCCCCTATTTTGTGTAGGGGGTGATTTATAAATCGCCCCTTACAAGTTGGGGCCGTAGTTCAGTTGGGAGAACGTTTGACTGGCAGTCAAAAGGTCACGGGTTCGAGTCCCGTCGGCTCCACTTAATTGAAGCAAGCACAAAAATTCTTTATTGCTTCTTTTGTGTTTTGAGGTCTTTCCTCCGGAAAGGATTTTCCTTCTCATTGGATCGTTTTGGTGCAAATGTGATCCCCAAGACTGAAAGTCATGCCAGCGGGATGGCAGGCTACAAATCTTCCCTTTAACTCGTATATGGTTGGTATGTTCCGCAGGAGGTGAAATGTTAGAGGATCTGATCCATGAGGAATGTGGCGTGTTTGGCATCTTTGGTGCCAAGAAGGCGGCTGAGCTGACCTATCTGGGGCTTTATGCCTTACAACATAGGGGTCAAGAGGGGGCTGGAATCGTCTCCTCCGATGGAGTGAAGATTTATCAGCATAGAGGGCTGGGGGAGGTAAATGAGGTCTTCTCCCGAAAAGAGATCCTCAACCAATTAAAAGGTCACATAGCCATCGGACATAACCGCTACTCCACTACAGGGGCCTCATCCTTGGTTAACGTCCAGCCACTTCTGATCACCTACAGAAAAGGGAACTTGGCTTTAGCTCACAACGGAAACCTGACCAATTCTTATAGCCTGCGTAGCTTTATGGAGAAGAACGGTTCCATCTTTCAAACCTCCAGCGACAGCGAGATAATCCTGCATCTGGTGGCTCGCTCCAAAAAAGATACGGTGAAGGAGATGATTCAGGATGCTCTCTTAAAGGTGAAGGGTGCATTCTCGGTGGTATTCAATACGGGAGATTCCATTGTGGCTGCCAGGGATCCTCACGGATTCCGTCCTCTGGCTTTGGGCCGACTGAAAAACGCTTGGGTGGTAGCATCCGAGACCTGCGCATTTGACATCATCGGGGCAAGATATCAAAGGGATATCCAGCCAGGTGAGATTGTGGTGATCAACCAGAAGGGGATCAAGTCATATTCTCCCTTCAAGTCGGTCAAACACACCTTTTGCATCTTTGAGTTCATCTATTTTGCTCGTCCGGACAGCATCATCTTCAATGAGAACGTGGACAAGATCCGCAGAAGATTAGGACGACAGCTGGCCAAGGAAAAGCCGGCCCAAGCAGATATTGTCATCTCGGTTCCCGACTCCTCCAACACCGCCACCTTGGGTTACAGCGAGGAGTCGGGGATAAAGTATGAGATGGGCCTGATTCGCAACCACTACATCGGAAGAACCTTCATCGAGCCCGAACAGAAGATAAGGGACTTAGACGCCCGCATAAAATTTAATCCGGTTCGTGGAGTCTTGAAGGACAAAAGGGTAGTGATTGTGGACGATTCCATCGTTCGAGGGACCACCAGCAAAAAGCTCATCGGCATGTTAAGAGGTGCCGGGGCCAAGGAGGTTCATTTCCGGGTGAGCTCCCCACCTATTCTTTCCCCCTGCTTTTATGGGATAGACATGCCCACCAAGAAAGAGCTGATCGCTTCCTCCAAATCAGTAGAGCAGATCAGAAGGTATCTGAACGTGGACAGCCTGGGTTATCTCTCCTTACCAGGTATGCTCTCCATGCATTCCCTAAATGGAAGAGATTTCTGCGTTGCCTGCTTTTCTGGCAAATATCCCACCAGAATCGAAAAAAACGCAGGAAAATATGTGTTAGAGAAAACATATGGTCAAGCATGAAAGAACATCAAAGTTCGGATTCATGATTGGTGGCCATCTTTATTCGATCTATTTCATAGGATAGATAATTGTATTACAGAATTCTTGCTTTCGCTAAACGAAAGGAAATCCGACGCCTCATAAAATTTGGTTTGGTTGGCACCTGGGGATTTCTGATCAACATGTTCTTCCTCTGGTTTCTTACAGAGATCGGCGGACTTTTTTATCTTTTCTCCAGCATTGTGGCAATAGAGATATCGCTTATAAACAACTATGTGTTGAATGATCTCTGGACCTGGCATGATCGAGGCAGAGAGGGCAAAAAAGAGTACTTCAAAAGAATGCTTCAATATCATGTTTCAGCCAGCGCCGCCATGCTGACCAACCTTTTTATCCTGTGGATCTTAACTGAGATCTTTGGAATTTATTATCTGGCTTCCAATATCTTCGGCATCCTGTGCAGCGCGGGGTTAAACTTCTTTCTCAATGACCGCTGGACCTTCAAACACAGAAAAAAATTGTCAGCGGAATCCTTAGAAGTGCCGGGTGGCAGGCAGGCTCGACAAGATTAGCGTTTAGGAGGGACAAAATTCCCGCCTCTATGGGAAGATTATCTTTCTCACCCATGGGGCAGGACATTCACTCCTGCACAAGATGCTCAGTCGTTTTCATCGATTTCGGGTTAGCCTAAAGCCAAACACTCTTTGTTTTCCTGATGGGAATGTCTGAACTTAAGATAAAAGACTTTCTCCGGATAACCCTGTATGTGATCCTCATAATTGTCCTGCTCGGCTATTTCAGGAATACGCTACGAAAGGGAATGAGCGACTTCAAGGTGGTTCATCGGGCCGCCACCAGAGTCCTGCACCAGGAAAACCTTTACAATTTTGAGGATGGTCATTACCTATACAAATATTCCCCAACCTTTGCCATTTTGGTTGCTCCGCTGGGTCTTGTTCCTCTCGCTTCAGCCAAGGTTTTGTGGCTGATTGGGCTATGCATCTGCCTGTTTTTCATTATGCGATGGGGCAAAGGGATGATTATGGGGGGTAAATCCCCACCTCCCTACCTGTATCTTCTGACCCTGCTTCTCACCTCCAAATTCTGGGTGCGAGAGATTTGGCTGGGACAGACTGATTTTTTAATGCTGATCTTTATCTTTTTGTTCATCAGATATCTGGAAAGGAGAAAGGAGCTGAAGGCCGGGGTTTTTTTAGCTTTATCAGCTACCATAAAACCCACATCTTTGATCTTTCTGCCCTACCTTTTATATAAGAAGAGATTTAAGCTTGTCGCATATGTAGGGAGTTGGGGAATTGTCCTTTTGTTTATTCCTTCTTTTGTGTATGGCTTCTCTGGTGATCTGAATCTGCTTTACAGGTGGAGAACCATCCTGTCAGTTTCCTCACCTCCCCTTCTGATCGCAGATGTTAACCAGTCTCTATTCGGTTTCTTTTATCGTTTCTTCACCCCCACTCCTTTTGGAGTCAACATCTTGAATCTTGATCATACGCTGGCAACTATCCTGATATATGTTACTGCAGCAGGTTTGTTTCTTTCTCTTCTGTTTCTCAATCAAAGGCTAACCCGGATAGAAAATAGTCTTACCCATGATAGGGAAACTTTAGAATACTCACTTCTTCTTATCTTCATGGCTCTGTTCTCACCTCTGGGTTGGTTTCAAAATTTCTCCTCCTCCATTTTGGCTTATATGCTCGTGATCTATTATGTATTGAAGATCCGATTCAAGGATAGATTGGTCTTGGCTCTTTTAGTCCTCTCCTTCCTCATGGGGGATGCCATCAATTTCGAGATAGTGGGACGCAGACTAAACGACCTCTCCTTATATCTCTCCTTCATCACCTTTGGTATCTTTATGGTTATAATCTGCCTGGCTAAATTGAGATTGTCCCGTATTGCTTAAAGATCGATGAGAATCCACCTTTTGATGACATCCTCTCTGAGGATCTGGATTTTGGTCCTCTCAGCGCAAAAACTGAGCTAAATTCCGTTTATCTTTATAGATAGCCTTCTTCCTGCCGATAAATTACACGTCAAGGAATAGCATTCATATAACTTATAAAAAAGCATTCAGGGGAGATATGAGCAAAGCCAAGATTCTGGTGGTCGACGATGAGGAGTCGATGTGTAAGTTTATGGAGATCATGCTGAAAAAGGAGGGTTATTCCGTCTCCACCAGTCAGGATGGTCCCACCGCACTTGACCGAATCAAAAAAGAAAGCTACGATCTGGTGATCGCCGATCTGATGATGCCCCAGATGAGCGGGCTGGAACTCCTCTCCCAAGCCAGGAGAACTAATCCAGAGGTTGACTTTATAGTGATGACCGCTTTTGCCTCAGTGGACTCTGCCATCGAAGCTTTAAAGAAAGGCGCCTTTGATTATATCACCAAGCCCTTCAAGGTGGATGAGATAAAGATTGCGGTGAAGAAATCCTTGGAACAGAAAAAGATCGCTCGGGAAAATGTTCAACTTAAGAAGGAGCTGAAAACCCAATTTGATTTCGACTCTTTCATAGGCAACAGTCCGGAGATAGTCAAGCTGAAAAAGATGGCCATAAGGATTGCTCCGTCTGATTCAACCATTCTGATCGAAGGTGAGTCTGGCACCGGCAAGGAGTTGATCGCCAAAGCTATCCATTATCGTAGCCTGAGGTCGGATAAGCCCTTTGTCACCATCAACTGTGCCGCCCTTCCAGAAAACCTTTTGGAAAGCGAGCTTTTTGGACACGTGAAAGGTGCCTTTACCGGAGCCATCAGAGACAAGGAGGGTCTGTTCAAGGTGGCGGATGGAGGAACGTTCTTTTTGGACGAAGTGGGAATGACCTCCCTTCCCATTCAGGCAAAGCTTCTGAGGGTTCTGGAAGAAAAGGAGATCACCCCGGTAGGAGGCACCGTGCCCATCAAAGTGGATGTGCGCCTTATCGCCGCCACCAATGCCGATTTAGAACAAGAGGTGAGGTTGGGAAACTTCCGGGCAGATCTTTTTTATCGCCTCCACGTCATCCCCATAAGAATTCCTCCACTGCGTGAAAGAAGGGAGGATATTCGCCTTCTCTCATCCTATTTTGTCAGAAAATACTGTCAGAAGATGCAATTGGAAGAGAAAAGCATTACAGATGAAGCGATGAAAAGGCTTCTCTCCTACCGATGGCCCGGCAACGTGAGAGAGCTGGAAAATGCCATCGAACATGCGGTACTTCTGTCCAAAGGAGAGCAAATAACCGTAGAGGATCTTCCTCAAAAGTTAAAAGAGGAGGACCAAATCGAACTGCTTTCCGAAGTGAAGCCATCTGCTCCCACCCTGGAGACCATAGAGAAAGCTTATATCTTCTGGGTGTTGAATCAGACTGGCTGGCAGAAGAGCAAAGCCGCACAGGTTTTGGGGATAGACACCTCCACCTTGTATAGAAAAATAGAAAAGTATAAATTAAAACCGTCAGGATCTTCGCCCGGTGATCTCCAATGAAGGAAGCTTAACTTGGAGGGCGATTTTTTCCTCGGTGATTGCCCAATTTATTGGATTTCCCCTTGCTTGATAAATCGGGCAACCACACTCATTGCCCAAAATTGGTATTGGTCCTATGAAAGAATTTTTTAACTCCCCCAGAGGTTTCAATTCCAAAAGGAGTTCTAAGAAACTTCCTACGCTTGAAAATATTATTTGTGTCCTTGTCTTCATCTTCTTTTTTTTGATCTACTGGAGAACCTCATGTCCTGCGGTCTTCTGGTGGGACTCAGGGGATCTGATTGCCAACGTCGCCGTTTTGGGCCTACCGCATCGCCCCGGATTTCCCATCTACGTTCTTCTGGCTAAGCTTTTCTCCTTTCTTCCCTTCGAGACCTTTGCCCAGAGGATAAACATCCTCTCTGCACTTTTTGCCTCCCTCTCCTTATTGATCTTCTATCAAGTTTTTCTGAAAAGCCTTAAGCTGTTTTTTCCGGCAAGGGATAAAGTCAAAGGAGCAGTTTTGATATCAGCCCTCTGTTTCCTTCTTGTTTTCGGTTTGACCTATTCGTTCTGGATTCAGGCAGTAAGGGCTGAGGTTTACTCCTTGAACGTGCTCTTTTTCTCTCTACTTCTATTTTTGATCGTTCTCCATCTTGAATGTAGAAGATTGAAATACATCTATCTTTTCTTCTTTCTCTTGGGACTGGGTCTGGGAAATCATCATATCAGCCTTCTTTCTACCCTTCCTGCGCTCTTGGCCTTTGGACCAACTTTCGATGCTCGATTGACCCTTAGCCTGAAGAAAATTACAGTTTGTGTTTTATTATTGCTGCTGGGCTCAAGCGTTTACCTTTATCTTCCGGTTCGAGCTTCATCCAACCCACCATTAGCCTGGGGTGAGATCGACTCCATTTCTTCCTCAGGTGGGTTCATCTTTGCGCTTGAGACCATCAAGGATCTAAATTTAGGATTTTTATCAGATATTTTTCTCAAGCTGTCCCAGATATTTAAGCTCCTCTCAGCTCAGTTAACTTTTTTGTGTTTTACCATCAGTTTAATTGGACTTTTTCTCCTTTTCAGACACAACCGGAAGGCTTTTACTTTCCTGCTTCTTTTGATCGCGGGCAACTGTGCTGTGGTAATCTTCATGACCACAGAGTTCATATCCACCAATCCAGACCTTCATGGATACCTGATCTTCTCCATCTTCGGTCTGGCTTTTGCTTATGGTATGGGGATTTTTCTCATGCTCAATCACATTGGTGGTTCATCCTCGTTCATCCACAATCTTTTGCTGGTCATCTTTGGGGCTATTTCTTTCTTCCCCATGTTTAAACACTATTCAGAGGCAAATCTGTCAAATAATCGGATAGCCCAGGATTATGGATCAAGCATCCTTTTGGATCTGGATTCAAATTCGGTCCTTTTCGCAGACAACGTTAATTTAAACTTCATACTAAGGGAGCTTCAATATGCAGAGGGGAAAAGAGAGGACATAAGCATCATCGATCGAGGTCTTTTAAGCTCAAAGTGGTATGTGAAGCAAAAGAGAAGGCAGGATAGGGCTTTATTTTCTGACATTCCGGAAAATCTGGTGGGCGAATCAATCTTTCATGCACTTCTGAAAAGAAGCCTAACTCTGGGCCAGCCCACATATATTGAATTTACCGAAAGGGATACCGGTTTGGTAAATCATCTCATCCCTGCTGGATACGTTTTTAAAGTGAGCAGGGTTCCAGTCGGCCAACTCTCAAAGGAGGATTTACTATCTCAAAAAAGATGGGAAAAAAACAACCCTTTCAGGGTGAATCTTCAGGATGAAAGTTTTTATCTGGGAGATGGGGTCTTTCAAAACGATCCGGATGCTCAGAGAGTATTTGCCCTCAGTTTTTATCGTTTGGGGCTTTTCTATCAGTTGAAGAAAATGAGCTCCTCTGCCCTGGATAAATTTTCCTTGGTGAGAAAAATAGATCCTGGAAATCAGGAGCTGATCCAGAAGATAAAGGATTTGGAGGAACTCAAAACGCTTTCGAAGACCTCACGTCCGAGCCTGCCTCCCTCCCAGGGGAAGCCTTCAGGCTAAAGATGGTTACTCGATCCCAGAGCAGATCTTGAAAAAAGTTTAAAGTCACCTTTTGCATTTTGCAAAAAAGCAGGTAGAAAATCTTTTGTCTGAACGATTGTTAAAAAACTGATCAGCTTTTTGTCGTTGGGCATGAGCACCTTACTGGTAATGCTCTAGGATTGCATGACTTTTGCTGATTTTCAATTTGTTAAAGCTCAGGAGCTCACTTATGGAGTCAAGAAGAGATTGGGATGAGAAAGGGTTTACCTTAATTGAGTTGATGATCGTTGTGGTTATCATCGCCATCCTGGCGGCGATGGCCATACCACGTTTTATGCGCGCCTCGGTTAAATCCAAGCAGACTGAGGCAAAATTGGTCTTAAAGCAGATTTACACCATGCAAAGGGCCTACAGGCAGGAGAACGATACCTATTATCCTGGCGATGGAAGCGTGGTGGTTGCTCAACCGGGGGAATCCTTTGATCCTCTGTATGTGGAGATCATGACCCCGGCTTATTATAGCTACTCGGTTACCGGAGATGCCACCAGCTTTACAGCCACCGCTGGTTCAAAAAGCGCCACCGGTTTGGATGATGATGCCACCCTGGATGTGTGGACCATAGACCAGACTGGTAACCTGACCTGTGTGACTGACGATTCCAAGGATTGAACCATCCAGGACGAGAAACGGCGTTTTGCAAAAAAACAAGCATAATACCTTGAAAAAACAAATTATGAAATGGCGTCAAGTTTTGAGCAGAAAAAATATCTTATTTTAGGTTGGTAACTTAGAGGACCCAAATTTAAAAAGAAAGAAGATGGCACGACTTTTGCAAATGAGACCTTAGGACGGAACAGAAAGATGTAAGAAAACTGAACAATAAAGCTTAAACCAATGAAGGGGGTGAGAGAGAATGCTAAGCAAATTTCATCGAAGTCAGAAGGGTTTCACCTTGATCGAGTTGATGATTGTGGTGGTCATCATCGGAATTTTAGCCGCTTTGGCAATCCCACGGTTCATGCGGGCAACCACCAAATCCAAGCAGTCAGAGGCAAAAAACATCTTAAAGCAGATATATGCCATGGAACGAGCGTATCGTCAGGAGTATGATACCTACTGGGGGAACGGTATCTCAGCTTCAGCGGCCAACCCGACTAACTTTGCTCGTATCGGTGTGGACATAATGTCAACTGCTCGCTATACCTATAGCATCACTGCAACCGCGAACACCTTTACCGTGACCGCAACCTCCGGCATCTTGGACGATGATGCCACCGTGGATACCTGGACCATCAACGAGAACGGTGTTCTGACCTGCACCAGCAATGATGCGGTTAACTAAGTAAAGGTCTAAAGCTTGTTGTGGAGGAAAGGGGGACTCAAAGAGTCCCCCTTTTTCGTTTCTTAGGGGGTTCATTTGCTGAGGGAGGTGTTTGAGGTTCTGTCGGAAAGCCCTTTCAGCAAGGCTAAATGCCCTGTCCTGTGGATGGCAGGTGATTGTCTCTCATAGGGGCGGGAATTTATCTTTCTCCAAAATTCAGCTTTTTCAACGAACAGCTTAAACTTACGCCCCAACCTGAATAGGCAAACAGATGCCCGATGGCGTCTTCTGCGGGATCTATGCCGACCTGCGAGGTTAAATGTTTAATCCCTTTTTTCCGACCATAATAATATGCAATGGATCGATAAACCCACCATAAGAGGGGATGCTAAAATCGGGGCAGCAATTTTTGTTGGAACCTTCGGTGTATACATCTTGACCCTGTGCCCGACCATTTACTGGGAGGACTCCGCCGCCTTCTGTGCGGTCCATTCCCTTTTAGGGATTCCGCATTCTCCGGGATTTCCCATATATGTTCTCTTGGGTAGGTTATTTTCCACCATTCCAGTCGGAAGCCAGGCTTTTAGATCAAATCTTGCATCAGCCTTCTGGTCCAGCCTGGGACTGGTTCTTTTGTATTTTCTGATAATCGAAATTTTCAAACAGGTTAAATGGAGGCGAGGGTTTTTGAGGCTCTCAGCGGTAACTGCCATTTTATTTTTCGCCTTTTCCACCTCCTTCTGGCTGCAGGCAATAAGGGCAGAGGTTTATAGTTTGAATATCCTCTTTACCCTCCTTCTGATTTTCTTGGCTCTGAAATGGAGACATTCAAAAAGTTCTGACTTCGCCTTTAAGAGAGCTTTTCTGTTTTCGTTCGTTCTGGGAATTTCTCTGACCAACCACCCACTTCTGATCATCATGCTTGTGCCTGCATTCATCGTGTTTTTCGCCTCTGTCGATTTGAGATTTTTCTCAAACTCAAAAAGGCTGTTTTTGCTAACTATCTTCTTCATATTGGGAACATCGGTCTATCTTTATCTGCCTCTCCGATCGAGCCTTTCCCCCGCAATCAACTGGGGAAAACCGGACAGCTGGTCAAACCTTCTGGCTTACCTTCTTCGCACCTCTGGAACAGATGTCTTATCCTCCGCTTTAAGTTTTCCCTATTTAAACCGGCTCTGGTTTAACCTCTCCTTTTCGGTGGAACAATTCGGGCTGGCTTTTTTCTGGATGGGGGTTGTTGGAGCAATTTCTTTGTTTAAAACCTCTCGAAGGATTTTCCTTTTCACCCTGGTTATTTTTCTCCTTAACATATTGACTGCCACCTGGGCTACGGATTTCTCCTTAAGAAATTATGATCTTTTGGGCTATCTTTTACCTTCCCTTTCTCTGTTTGCCATATGGTTTACTTTTGGACTGAGTGCAATTTTAGACAGAACGTTTAAAGGTGTAGAAGCTTGGGGTTCTTACGTTGATAAACGCAAAAAAATTTATTACCGTCTTAAACTTATCCTTTGCGTGGTGATTTTGCTTCTGCCCCTCTTTCAAATAAGGAAGAACTTTTCCCGATGTAATAAGCGATCGCAAACCTGGGCTTACACCTACGCCAATCAGATTTTAAACTCCGCTGAAAAGGATGCCTTGATTTTGGTAGGAGATGATAACACCCTGACCTCCCTGTGGTACCTGAATCTTTCTCAAAATATACGACCGGATGTAAAGATCATAAGCGTATCCGGGCTAACACAAAGAAGTTACAGAGAACAGATAAGCTCACAATATCAGGACTTAAAACTATCTCAACTCAGGCAAAAGGACTTGGGGAAAATCACATACCAAATCTGCCAGCTGAATGCAAACAGATTCCCCATCCTTACCACATCTTTTTTCAATCATGTGGTGCTGGCTCAACATCTCCGTCCCGCAGGCTATCTTTTTGAATTCTCTCCACAAAATGTAATTTTGACCGATAAGGATATAGAAAAGCAAAGGGTTTTTTTGAAAAAAAATATCGGTCATAAAAATTTCGATAGCATCACCCGGGAACATTTCGGCAACTTTGTTTTTAATTTGGGTGCATTTTATGATCGGATGGGTCACTCCTTTTCCATAAAATATTTTTTATGGGCTCTGGAGGTGGACCCCTCCAACCCCAGAATTTACTTCCAACTGGGCAAGGCTTTTTTAAAAAATGGAGATAAAGCCAAGGCTTTAAATTTCTTTCAGGCTGGTCTGGAGTTAGACCCATATAATCTGGAAGCCAAAAAGCTTTTGGAGGAAACTTAAAAAAGAGGGCTTTTTCACCTCATCACCTTTGTTCCCCCTCTTCATTCCATGGAAAGGGGGGAGGGAAAGGAAGAGGTTCTTCCCTCAAGAATCTCAGGCACTAAAAAGAAGAAATCCTAAAGAGAAAAAAATGAGGCGGGAAAAAGATATAGATATCTCCGTGGTGGTGCCCATGTTCAACGAAGAGGATAACGCTAAAAACACCCTGGATAGGCTCACTCGAGCTCTGGACTCCATCCCGGAACGATGGGAGATAATAGTGGTTGATGACGGCTCCACTGATCAAACCAAAAAGCTGGTAAAAGATTTTTGTCGTTTCAATCGCTGGGTCAAACTTATCTCCTATCCAGTCAACCAGGGAAGGGGCAAAGCGTTAAGGGTTGGGTTTGCTCATGCTCAGGGGAAAATAATATGCACCACCGATGCCGACCTAAGCTATCATGAAAAATACATCCTGCAGATGATCGCTCTCTTACATCAAAATCAGGAGGTCGATCTGGTGGTGGGCTCTCCCTATGCTCCGGGAGGAAAAACAGAAGGGGTTCCCTTTTTCCGATTGCTTCTAAGCAAATGGGGAAACAAAATCTTAGGATTTGCCATGAAGGGTCGGCTTTCCACCGTCACCGGGGTCTTGAGGGCATACCGTCGAGAATGCATAAAATCGTTGGAGTTGGAATCGGAGGGCAAAGAGATACATCTGGAGATATTGTCCAAAGCTCTGGCAATGGGATTTAAGATTAAGGAGCTACCAACGACGCTTAAGGCCAGAGCCAGAGGTAAATCCAAGTTTAGGTTCAAAGCCACCGCAGTATCACATCTCGTCTTTTCATTTTTCGAAAAGCCCATAATGCTATTTGGCGCCATCGGTCTTTTCCTGCTATTCTTAGGGGTGGCAGGAGGAGTTTATGTGATATATCTCTGGCAAACAGGATCGCTCAATCCCAATCGTCCTTTGATGACCTTGATCGTTCTTCTGGTGATCAGCGGAATCCAGGTCTTGCTCTTCGGCTTTCTGGGAACCCAGTTGGTTCATCTAAGAAAGGAAATTTACAAAACCCAAAGAGAAAACAAAAGCTTAGAGGACAAAATAATTGATCTATCTTCAAAAATCGAAAAGAAAAGGAAACGAACAAAGTCCCTGCTCTCAGGCGGAGCCGGGATGAAAAAACCAGCTTCCCAGCAGATGGAACGGATGAAAAGATAGGAATCGTGGATTCAACCCTGATCTGTTCTATCTCTTAACCTGTTGGGAAAAGTGATCCAAAGAACAGATGTTAACTCATCCAAGAATCTGTTTGATCACCAACCGTTATCCGGCCCATCCCGACGATGTAGCTTCACCCTTTGTGCGAGACTTTCACCTGGGGTTGAAAAAAAGGGGGGTGGATATTTCGGTGTTCACCCCAGATTATCAAACCGAAAGAACGGACTGGGTGAAGGATGTGATCCGATTTAGGTGGAAGGGGGGAGAAAAGGTGGTGGGGTCCTTGAATTTATTTAATCCCCGGGAATTTTCCCAACTTCTCTCCTTTCTAAGAGATGGTAAACGACAACTTCTGGAGCACCTGAAGAAAACTCGCCCGCATTCTTGCTTGGCTTTATGGGCTTTGCCTTCGGGATGGTTCGCCTATCAGGCAAAAAGAGAATTGAGCATTCCATATTCGGTGTGGTGTCTGGGATCGGATATATATGTGTGGTCAAGAAAGCCGATTTTGCGAAAGATGATAAGAAAAGTTCTAAAAGAGGCAGACCATCTTTTCGCAGATGGATTTGATCTTAAGGAAAGGGTGGAAAAGCTTTCCGGCAAAAGATGCCTCTTTCTTCCCAGCATGCGAAAGCTTCATCCAGAATGCGATAATAAAGCTCCGCTTGATCCCGAAAAATTTAATTTCCTGTATGTGGGACGATGGGATAAAAAGAAGGGTCTGGATGATTTGATTAAAGCCTTCTTTTTGGTCCAGCGCAGACTATCTTATGTTTATTTGCACCTTATCGGATGGGGCCAGTTTGAGAAGAAGATGAGAAAGAGGATAAAAAAGCTTAAATTGGAAGGAAAGGTCAAGATCGTGGGGAAGGTGTCCATCGATTTGATGGCTAACTATATCAAGCAAGCAGACTGTTTGATCATCCCCTCCAAAAGTGACAGCATCCCCTTGGTATTCTCCGAGGCGCTTCAGATGAGAACTCCACTGATAGTTACTGATGTGGGAGACATGGGCTATCTGGTGAAAAGATTTGAGCTGGGTCAGGTGGTAAAACCAGCAGATTCACAAAAGTTGGCTCAAGCCATGATCGACTTCGTCTTAGAAAAGAAGGATTATACCAAAAACATGCCAGAAGGGTTAAAGTTGCTTAGCATCGACCAAGCAGTGAGCGATTATCTGAACATCATCGCCAAAGATCACCACCCAGCCTTAACCACTTCGATGGTGAATCTCACATCGCCGGCTACTCCTCAAGTTTTTAGGAAATCGAGGATTTAAGATCAATGGACTTGCTTTACAAGATGGATTTGATTATCTATTATTGCCGATAAAAATTCAGGAGATAGGACTTGAGAATAAAAGGTAAAAAGGTCTTGGTCACCGGAGCGGGTGGATTTGTGGGAAGCCATCTGGTGGAAGCTTTGGTCAAAAAAGGTGCTGTGGTTACAGCCTTCGTTCATTACAATTCCCGAAACGATTGGGGAATGTTGGAGGATGTGCCCAAGAACATAAAAAATAAAATAGAGGTGGTGACGGGGGATTTGAAAGATTCTGATTGTGTAAGAGATGCTCTTCTGGGTCAACAGGTCGTATTCCATCTGGGAGCTTTAATTGGAATCCCTTATTCATATGTAAATCCTCGGGACGTGGTGGACACCAACATTAATGGCACCCTTAACGTCCTGACCGCAGCCCTTGATCTTGGCCTGGAGAAGGTGATCCACACCTCCACCAGCGAAATCTATGGAACCGCGCAATACGTTCCCATGGACGAAAGTCATCCGGTAAATCCTCAATCCCCCTATGCGGCCACCAAATTGGGAGCCGACCTTCTGGCGCTAAGCTTTTATCGCTCCTTCGATCTTCCGGTCGGGGTTATCCGACCTTTCAATATATACGGTCCCAGGCAATCTGCCCGGGCGGTGATCCCCTCAATAATAACCCAGGCTCTTCTTAAAAGAAGAATTAAGCTGGGCTCAGTTTATCCCACCAGGGATTTAACTTTTGTGGAAGATTCCGTTAAAGGGTTCATCGACTTTGCTGAATGCGAGAAGACCAAAGGCCAGGTGGTGAACTTGGGATCAAGTCAGGAAGTCTCGATAAACCAAATAGTGAAGCTGGTATCCAATTATTTGGGAAAGAAAGTTCAAATCCTGAGGGAAAAACAAAGGGTCCGTCCAGAAAAAAGCGAGGTGGAGAGGCTCTTTTCAGATTCAAGCAAAGCTAAAAGATTGTTTGGATGGCATCCTCAAACCGATCTTTCCCAGGGAATAAAAAAGACCATAGGCTGGTATGAAAAGAATCTGAACCGATACAAAGCAAACATCTACAACATTTAACCCAATCATAAAAAGTTTTGAGAAAGTTATGGGTAAAAAGAGAGCTCATTTCTCTTTTCATTTGCTCCCGCATAGACTCAAAGCATGGATTGTTCGGCAAAGCCTTTGTGAAGGAGGCAATTTTTTCAGCCTCTTGACATCTTCTTTTCAAAAGCTGAGAAGAATTTGAGCTTGTGTCTTAGTGAGGTAATGAAGATATGAAGGTGATCATCTTAGCTGGTGGAAAGGGAAGACGACTCTACCCTTACACCGTGGTTTTGCCCAAGCCGCTGATGCCGATTGGTGATTTCCCCATCCTGGAGGTGATCTTGAGACAGCTAAAAAGTCGTCATCTTGAAGACATCACCTTAGCTGTCGGGCACCTGGGTAATTTGATTCAAACCTATTTCGGTGACGGGTCCAAATGGGGGGTGAAATTGAAATATAACTTCGAGGATCAGCCTCTGGGCACGGTCGGTCCCTTAGCCTGTCTTAAGGATTTGAACCAAACATTTATGGTGATGAATGGCGACCTTCTCACAACCTTAAATTACCTCAATCTGATCGAATACCACAAAAAACATAATGCCATCGCCACGGTGGCGGCACAGAAAAGATGGGTGGATGTGGACTTTGGGGTGATTCAAAGGGATGAGGACAAAACAATGGTCAAATATATAGAGAAGCCCAGGCTTTCCTATCTGGTAAGCATGGGAATATATGCTTTTGAGCCGGAGATACTCAATTTCATCCCTAAAGGACAAAAATTTGATTTCCCCGACCTAATGCAACTTCTTCTGAAAAAGGGTGAAAAAATTGCCATATATGATTCGGATGATTTCTGGCTGGATATTGGAAGACCGGATGACTATCAAAGGGCGGTGGAAGAGTTTGAGAAAAACAGAGAGAAGTTTCTAAACCACTAATAGAAGAACAAAAAGTTAATAATATCGGTTTTCGATTTATTCAGTCCGATAAGCTGAAAGATTTCAATTTAATACCGAAAGCTCAAAGATGAGATGGAAGGTTACCTTATCCGATTTGAATTACGACCAGCGTGAGCGAAAGATCGTGGATCGAGTGATAAAGAGCAGATGGCTCACCATGGGGGAGACCGTCCAGAGGCTTGAGAGAGAATTTGCTCGTTTTGTGAAAGCCAAAAATGCCATCGCGGTCTCCAGCGGCACCGCGGCTTTACATCTTGCCCTGAGAGCACTGGAGATCAAGCCAGGCGATGAGGTCCTCGTCCCATCCCTAAGCTTCGTCGCCTCCTCCAACGCTATCCTGTATGTGGGGGCAAAGCCCGTTTTTGTAGATATAAGCGGATTGAACGATTTCAATCTTTCCTGTGATGATTTGGAAAGAAAGATAACCCCCAAGACAAAGGCTGTCGTGGTAGTTCACTATGGAGGGTATCTGGCGGATATGGAAAAAATTAAAAAAATTGCCCGAAAATACAGGCTTTTCATCGTGGAGGATTCGGCTCACTCCATAGGAGCAGAACTTAACTCCAAGATGGCGGGCACCTTTGGAGAGGTGGGATGTTTCTCCTTTTTCTCCAACAAGAATTTGGCAACCGGGGAGGGAGGAATGCTGGTAACCGATGATGATCGGCTGGCCAGAAAACTTAAACTTCTCCGCTCCCATGGAATGACCAGCCCAACCTTAAACAGACACAAAGGTCATGCCCATTCCTACGATGTGGTGGAGTTGGGATATAACTACCGAATGACCGAAATCTCTGCCGCGTTAGGCCTCTTGCAATTAAAGAAATTACTCCAAGCTAACAGGAAAAGGAAATTTTTAACAGACCTTTATGTCAGGAATTTGGAAGGAACCAAAGGACTTTCTCTACCATTCAGGGATTATCCACGCAAATCCTCTTACCATCTTTTCCCCATTCTTCTGGACAAAAACATAAACAGGAAAAAGTTTATGGAACTTTTGAAAAGAGCGGGGATCCAGTCCAGCATACATTATCCTCCCATCCATAAATTTTCCTACTATCATAAGAATCTAAAGGGGTGCAACTCCAAGCTGGCATTAACTGAATATGTAGGGGCACACGAGGTCACCCTGCCCTTACATCCCCTGTTAAAAAAGGAAGAGGTAAATTTCGTCTGTGATAGAATAAAAAAGATTATCCCCCGGGCTATAGGATGAACCTGATAGTTTTGGAAAAGCCAGATGACAGGTGGGATGAGTTTGTTCTGTTGCATTCTGATCTGATCTTTCACACCTCCTTATGGTGGAAGGTTCTAAAGAAAGGCTATGGATGCCCCATGCGATATATCGTCTGTGAGGACCAAGGAGACTGGCTTTCGGTTTTGCCGGGAATGATGGTGGGTAATCGATTCTTTAGAATCTTCTATTCGCTTATCCCCTATGGGGGATTTATCGGTCCTCGAGAGCATATCCCTGAGTTTTTAACCCTTTTAGGCAATTGGGCCAAAAAGGAGAAGATTCATCGCATACAGATCGTGGACTTAGCCATCAAGAACAGAAAGGATCTGCCTGATTTTAATTGTGTGGAATCCTTCCGGCACGTTCTGGACCTGAAGGGCAAATCGCCAGACCAATTATGGAAAGGTTATAAGGACAGCTTAAAAAGAAACATAAAGAGCGCTTTAAGGTCGGACCTTCGTTTTGAGAGGATAAGATCAAAAGAGGAGGTGGATCAGTTTTATCATCTTTATCTGGAGTCGATGAAAAGGAATAAGGCTTTAGCCAAATATCCCGTCCAGCTCTTTTATATGATATATGATCTTTTGGTGCCTGAATATGCGGACATATTTTTTACAAAATTCCACAATCGAAAGGTGGCAGGGATGGTGGTGATTTACTCAGAGGATACCGCTCACTACTTTCACGGGGGATCTGCCACCCAATATCTACATCTACGACCCAATGATCTTTTGTTTCACCAAGCTATCCAAATCGCCATTGACAGAGGAAAATCTTACTTTGACTTTTTAGGTTCTGACAAAAAATTTTTATCCTTGATTCGATTCAAGGACAAATGGGGCACCAGAAGGGAAAAGCTTTTGAACTTTCATCAAGATTTTGGCTTCTTTCGGTCCGTGCTTTTCAGATGGGCTTTACGTCTGGCCCAAACCTCCTTGGGCTCTGCCCTTCATAGAAGATTTAGGTCGAAACATCAAAGGCGATGATGAAAATCGATCCTCGAGAACACAATTTGTCAACCGAGGTTCAAAGCCTCAAATTGCCCTCCTCGGGCGAAAACGAGGAGCAAATTCTTTTGACC
>JAOZNS010000362.1 GCA_029933635.1 Candidatus Zixiibacteriota bacterium
GGTTATTTTTCTTGATGCAGAATTCCTTGAGCAAAGGAGGCTGTGATGTCTCCATCTCCTTTCATCCACTCTCATCCGCCGAAGCTAAAGCTTCTGATAAATGGCTTGGCTGGGACAAGCTGGAACACTTAGGAGTTTGTGCTTTTCTATCTGGAATTTCGTATAAGGTTCTTCGGGATTTCTATTATAATAATAGGGAGTCATCTATGTATCTTTCTGCTGGTTTAACTTTCTGCGCTGGATTGGGAAAGGAATACCGCGATAAGAAAGCTCCTAAGGGAAAGTTCAGCTATAAAGATTTGATTGCGGATGTTTTGGGCATCGGTTTGGGCTTGTGGATTGCTACAAGATGAGGGAGATTCAAGACCTTACACCAGTATTCCTCTCTCAGTTTTGAGAAGAGAGGAAACCAAAGGGGAGAGGTAAGGGAACGCCCCCGTCTTTACGTCAAGTCCGTGAAAAATTCATCACCTCAAAATAAGAAGGCTGTCGCTGGCTGGGTCATCTACGATTTTGCCAACACCATCTTTTCCATGAACATCGTCACCATGTATTTCGCTCAATGGGTGGTGGTGGACAATAAGATGGAGGATATCTATTACAGCATTAGCTATGCCGCCTCCATGTTTCTGGTAGCGGTGAGCATGCCAGCCTTAGGTGCAGTCTCCGACGCCCGGGGAAAAAGACTGCCCTTTCTTTTTTTCTTAACCTTTGGATGTATTCTGACAACCCTTTTTTTGGGAATAACCAGCAATGCGTTAACCGAGCTGCCCACGAAAGTTTTTGTGGCATTAATTCTTTTCGCTTTAGCCAATTATTGCTATGAGGGTGGACTTGTTTTTTATAATGCTCTTTTGCCCGAGGTGAGCTCGCCGGAAAATATCGGAAAAGTTTCCGGCTGGGGGGTGGCCTTAGGATATGTTGGGGCAATCTCTGGTCTGCTTTTGGTTAAACCTTTTGTGGATGGCCACATTTTTGATTACAAACTCCCCTTTTCGCAGGGTGGAAGACAGAACGCATTTATACCCACCGCATTATTTTTTCTTCTGTTCAGCCTGCCGATCTTCTTATGGGTCAGAGAAGGGGTAAAACAGAGTTTCGAGAAGATCAAGATGAAGGAAGCTCTCAGGCGAGTGCTGGAGGGAATATCCAACACCAAAAAATTTCCTGGTGTCTTGAAATTTCTTGTGGCTTTCTATTTCTTTGCGGATGCCATTGCCACCGTAGGACTCTTCATGGCGGTGTATGCCCAGGTGGTGATGGGCTTCCCGGACTCGGTAAAAATATGGTTTTTTATCATCGCCACCACTTTTGCGGTGATCGGATCATTCTTGA
>JAOZNS010000030.1:0-12545 GCA_029933635.1 Candidatus Zixiibacteriota bacterium
CGAGTGGATAGGGCCGTCTACAGTTGTGCTCTGTGTATAAGAGGGGCAAGTTTCAAGCTTAGGGTTGATGTGGTTATTTTATTCTCATAAATTATCACCCCCAGCTTGTTTGTTTCAGATAGGTGAAAAAGCTCAGAGGAGAGCCCATCACTGATGTCGATCATGGAGTTTATTTTCAAATTGCTGACCAAGATCCTTGCTTCCCTGATACGGGGAGAAGGTCGCAGATGTTTTCGCACCCAGGATAGCTTTTGACGTCCATATTTCTTGAGAAATTCCAATCCCGCCTGCGCTTCCCCCAGCTTTCCAGTTACACAGATTAAATCCCCTCTTTTGGCTCCGCTTCTGGTGAGCAAGAATTTCTTCTCCACCTCCCCCAAAAGGGCGATGGAAACAAAAAGATTGTCAGGGACGAGGATGGTATCGCCTCCTATGATCTTGCAATCGTGTTCCCGACCAATCCTGGATGCACCCTTATAGATTGAGAGCACATCTTCGATCTGTATGGATTTAGGTAAACCCACGGTGACTAAAGCGTATCTGGGCAGTCCCCCCATGGCGGCGATGTCACTTAAGTTCGCCACCATGGCTTTCCATCCCACCTCCTCAAAGCTACAGTAGTTCAGATCAAAATGAATCCCCTCTACCAAAGTATCAGTGGTGAGAATAAGAAGACGACCGGAGTATGGCTTGATCACTGCCCCATCATCGCCCAAGTTGACCACCACCCGTTTATCTTTGGAGATGACCCTTTTATGGATCAAATCGATCAATCCGAATTCACCCAGCTGGGTTATCTTCATCTGATTTTTCCTTTTTCGGATCGGCATTTTGTAGGATCGATTATCTCAATTGAGAATGAAGTCGGTATTTCTACAGGTTGATCCACCCGTGGCTCTCAGTTTGTTTCCACAGAGACTTTACTAAAATTTTGTCTCAATAGATTTTCTGTTTTAAAAGGAGTGCTTTTTCGATTGAAGTTAAATCTCATTCTCTCAATCTGGGGTCGTTCCAGAAAAATCGGGTGACTCCCTGAGGAGTGCCAAACCAGATGTAATCGCCATCCAAAGCCAGATCCTGCACGTTGTTGTCCAAAAGCCCGTCCTCGGTGGTATATTTGATCCATATCTGTGTAGCCTGGTCGAGCTTCCATACCCCGTCTCTGGTTGCCACCCATACGTTCTTTTTGTCGCAGACGAGCTTGACCACGTCCACCTCGGGAAAATTCATCCGATTATCATAAATTTTTCTTTGGTCACTTACCGGGCTATACCCCAAGATTCCTAAATCGGTCCCGAACCATATCTGTTCCTTTCCGCTCGATGCTTTTTGATCGGACCGTCGAGCGATGGATCTCACCTGACCGCTCAGAAGCCCGTCCGGGGTGAGAAATCTATACCAAGTTTTCCCCGTTTTGTCCAAGGTATACACTCCCCTCTCGGTTCCCACCCAAACATAGAACGAGTCAGAAAGCACACAGAAGATGTAAAGGTCCTTTAAAAGTGGATCCTTGATTGTCTTCAGAGAGTCGGATTTAAGATCATAGAAAGCTAATCCACGGGAGGTGCCGATCCAGAGGTATCTTCCATCAGCTTCCAGAGCGGTAACCTCATCCTCCGGCAGACCTTGAAAGGAGGTGAAAGATCTCCAGGACGAATCCCTTTTTCTCATGCATGCCAGACCTTTCTGAGTGCCCAACCAGATAAATTGACTATCCGCCTCCATCACGTTCACCTGATGGCTTAAAAGAAAGGGGACATGTGTATCGGAGAAGTATTCCCAGGTTTTCGTTTTGCGATTATATCTGGTTATTCCAGAGGAAGGCGTCAAAAAGCCGGTTCCTCCAAACCATATCTCGTCTCCATCTATCAAGATGGCTTTGACATCTCTATCATAAAGTCCAAATTTAAGCATCTTCAATCTTAGATGACGTAAAGACGCAACCCCGGCATTCAATCCCCAGGTGCCCACCCACAGCTCGTCATCGAAATCACCTCGCAGATAGTTGGTGATGGGATATCGATCCAGATGTGAATCGGTAACCCAGTAGCTTCCTGCAGTGGTGGGACCAAAATCGGTGAAAAAATCCGGGAGTTTGATATTGGAGGTATCGCTTCGGGAGAGCTCTTCTGGAAAATCGTGTTCGGCGTTCCATTCGCCAAATATCCGTTGATATACTGCTGGACCAGCATAGGTGTCTGCCCAGATTTCGTTTCTCTCTGGATCGTAAGCTATGTTTTTTATCCAGTTGTCCGGTAGACCATCGCTGGTGGTGAAGGGGGAAGCCCAACTGTGGTTGAATCTATCATACCGGGTTACCCCTCCAGTGGTTCCGAAATATACATAATCGTAATCCAGGGCGATGGAGGTGATGTATCTGAACACCGAGTAGCTCACCCAATCGCCTGGCATATATTTTCCTTTGGCATAAGGCAGTTCAGTCAAAATGAAGATACATAAGACGAGAAGCAACATCTTTCTTGACAAAGCGTATGCTGTTTTTTGATCCCTAACCGACACAGCTTTTTCCCTATTTACTTTCCATGCTTTAGCTTCTGTGGAACTTCCTGTCTGCATTCAAAAACTCGAAAGCTATCCCTGCCAAAACTGAAGTTCCAATCTTGATAGCTTCCTCATCCACGGTGAACTTGGGATGATGCCAGGGATAGATCGCATTTTTTTCCGGATTGTTTATTCCCAATCTCAAAAAGGAGCCAGGCACCTTCTCCAGAAAGTAGGCGAAATCCTCCGCCCCCATCACCGGCGATTTTATCTCAAATATAGCTTTTTTGCCCAAAATCTTGGCGATAGTTACTCGAGCTAAATCAGTTGCCCCTGGGTGATTGGACAACACCGGGTACCCCACCTTATAATTCAGCCTATAGGATGCTTTGGCACTTTTGGTTATTCCTGAAATTACCTGGTTCAAAAGTATAGGAATTTTCCTCGCTACCCTCTTGTTCAGGCATCGGGCTGTTCCCTTCAAGACCACCCTATCACATATAATATTACGTGCACTTCCTCCTTCGATTTTGCCCACACTTATCACCACCGGCTCGACCGGGTTTATTTTTCTGGAGGAGATGGTCTGGAGGGCTTGAATTATCTGGGAGGAGACCACGATGGCGTCGATTCCATCTTGTGGTCGAGCCCCGTGTCCTCCTTTGCCTATTATGACGATTTCGAAATCATCTGCTTGGGCCATGGTGGGTCCGTCTCTGACCCCTATTTTGCCCACCCGAATGGATGAATCACAATGCAATCCAAATATCCCGGAAACGGCTGGATTTTTCAATACCCCTGCCTGGATCATCGATTTTGCTCCTCCGGGCAGAACCTCCTCACCGGGCTGAAATATAAATTTGACGTTTCCGCTCAGTTCGTCCTTAAGCTCCGAAAGAACAAAAGCCGCACCGATCACACAGCTCATATGAACATCGTGTCCACAGGCATGCATCACCCCTCTGTTTTTTGATTTATATGGAAAATTGGTCTGTTCATGAATGGGAAGAGCATCCATATCCGCCCTTAAAGCTACAGTGCCCCCCCTTTCTTTTCCATGCAATATCCCCACCACCCCGGTGCGGGCAATTCCCGTTTTAACCGGAAGGCTCAACTTCTTCAACAGCTCTTCTATTTTTTTTGAGGTTCTGAACTCGCCGAAGGCTAACTCAGGATATTGGTGAAGTTGCCTTCTTAACCTGACCAGTTTCGGGAAGATCCTGTTGGAAATCTGCTCAATTTTTTTGGCAATCTCAGACTGCATATCTTTTCCTCCGTTTACGACCGAACAGGATTTTGCTCATCTCCTTTGATCTACAACCCCAAAAATAAAGAGATTTCAAATTTGATGACCTGAAGTCTGTAGGTATCCACTTCGTTAACCATGTAGGGCAATCTATAACACTTCCCACGTTGTCTTTCTATTCCCTTATCCTTTTGAGCGCTTGGGGAATCTTCTCCATCATATCAGATGCAATCATCCCCATCTCTCCCTTTTCCTCCCTTGTCAGGTCTCCGCTCAAGCCGTGGATGAATACCCCAGCGCAGGCAGAATCAAGCATAATTTGGTTTATGTTCTCCCGCTTTTTGAGCATCAACATCTGGGCCAGAAGACCGACGATTATTCCGGTTAACACGTCCCCTGAGCCAGCAGTTGCCATGCCAGCGTTTCCAGTTGGGTTAACGTAGGTTTGACCTTCAGGCTCTGAGATTATGGTGGGCGCCCCCTTGAAGATTAAGATGCACCTGTGCTTTTGGGCAAAGTCTGAGGCGTATTTTATTCTATCTTGGGCGATCTTTTGGAGGGGAATCCCGTTTAACTTGGAGAGCTCACCGATATGAGGCGTTAAGATCAATGGAGCCTTGCATTCTTTCAATATGGAGACATCTTGGGCTAAGGCGTTAAGCCCGTCTGCGTCGATTACCGCTGGCATCTCCAATTTGCCCACCAATCTTCTGACCAGCTCGATGGTTTCAAAATGTTGTCCCAAGCCGGGTCCGATGGCACAACAGTGGCCCCATTTTAAAAGCTTTCTTATCTCACCCAAGCCCCTTAGGGCCAAGGCGCCTTTTTTTCTTACATCGGGCAGAGGTTGGGTCATCACCTCGGTCAATTTCATCTCCAGTATGGGGTTCAAGGTCCTGGGGATGCCTAAGATAGCCATCCCGGCACCAGCTTTCAAGCAGGATAAGGAGGCTAAAGACGCTGCGCCGGTCATACCGGTGGAGCCAGCTATAAGAACCACTCTTCCACAGCTCCCCTTGTAGGCGTCGCCCGGACGATCCGGGATCAACCTTTTTATTTCCTCTTCGGTGATAAGATTAAGCATGATGTTTTCCTCTTCCACCACATGGGAAGGGACTCCAATATCCACCACCGTGACCTTTCCCGACATCTCTTTGCCCGGAAAGAAGAAATGACCGATCTTGGGTAAAGCCATGGTAGCGGTTCGGCTCGCTTTCACACATGGACCGGTCAATTTTCCCGTATCAGCATCAAGACCGGAGGGGACATCTACCGAAAGAATGGGTATCCGGGATGAGTTAAGCTTCTCGACTATATCTTTGATGTATCCGGTGATCTCTCCGGTAAAGCCTGTGCCGAAGAGTGCATCCACGATTAGGTGGGCTTTTATTTGGTTAGGAATTTGTTTGTGACTCAAAATCTCCATAATCGGTAGATTTAAATCTACAGCCTTTTTTAAGTTTGTCTTAGCATCCCCCTTGACTTGATCCCTTCTTGCGGTTAAGAAAAATTCCACCTCGGCACCCCATTGGGCAAGATATCTTCCGACCACGAATCCATCTCCGCCGTTGTTGCCTCTCCCACAGAAGATGGCAACCTTTTTGTTTCTGACCTCTCCCAGCATTTCTTTGGCCACAAAAGCTGTGCTCCTTCCAGCCTTCTCCATCAGTTCCAATCCAGGGAGGCCCACACCTTCAATGGTTCTTTTATCGATGTTTCTCATCTGAGATGAAGTTACCAGTTTCATGGTTTGTTTTGGTTAGGGGTTATCGATAATTTGATTGCCCTCGTTGCCTGATTCATCGGGCGATCTGTTGAAGGCAACAAGATGCAGGAATCAAGCCAGCGGCTGGATTGCAGTCCTATTTCTTAAGGTTAGGACGAGGATAAGCCCTGTCCCTATATATAAAGACTGCTTCCATGAATATCTCTCAGGATGCTCTGAGCCATCAATGAAAATACACATGTGGATATTACAACTCTTTTTTCAGCCAGTCTGCCAAAAAATTCAGAAATTCTTGATCTAAGGGTCTTTCGGTATCGGCATATTCGGCATAATCTCCCTCACCTTCGGTTTTACAGAAAAGATGGTCCAGGTTGGGAAAGATCTTGAGTGTGTGATTTTTGTTTTTGGTTTCATCCAAAGCCTGGTTTAGCATCTTGGCGTGCTCTTCCAAAACCTGACGATCTTTTCCGCCCTGCAAAATCAAAACCTTACATTTTACCTGCTTTATGGTCTTGATGGGATCATGCTGGAGGTGTTCTAAAAACCATTTTTTCTTGTTAGCCAGTTTTCCTAATTGCTTTATTTGTTCTTCGGTCCACTCTTTTTCCCCGCGCACCCAGGCAAAAAACTCCTTTTGTTGATCTACCATCTGTCTTTTCATCTCCACCGGCACGTTCGCCTTTTTTAAAACAAAATCCTGTTGTTCTAAGATAACCTGGTCCAAAGGCTTAGCCGTTCCCGCCATCAGGACTATGGCTTTGATGCTGGTATCCTGTGTGGCGATAATAGGTGCGATTATAGCTCCTTCACTATGTCCGATCGGACAGATTCTGGTTTCATCCACGTCCGGTCTTGATTTAAGATAGTAGATCCCTGCTTTAACATCAGAAACAAAATCGGACAGCGATGCGGTTTCAAACTCACCTTCGCTTTTTCCGATCCCTCGCTTGTCATATCGTAAGACCAAAATCCCGGAATTGGATAGGGAATGGGCCAAAGCTTTGTACTGAACCGAAAATTTTAGCTCTGGAGTTTTCCCATCTCGATCCTGTGGACCGGAGCCAGAGATGATGAGGACTGCGGGATGTTTCGTTTTGCCATCTTGGGGAAGGGTGACCGTTCCAGCCAATTTGAGATCCCCGGATTTGAACGTTACCTCTTCAGAGGAGTAAAGTTTTTTAAGGGTATCGACCTCTGCTTTCGCCACCTCGGGTTTATATCCTTCCTTAAAGGCTTCAATCCCCTGCAGGGGGATGCTCAGTTTTACAACTTCTCCGGCATCATTTGACCATAGGTAGACTCCGACCATTCCACCCAGGTTAACGAAGAGCTTCTTTAGTTCAACTTCAGAAGCTTCAAATTTTACCAGCTCCCTCCCTTTATCTTCAGCTTTAATGGTCATCTCCACTGGCACGGTATATGCAAAAAACTGCTGAGTTCCTCCCACCTGAAAATCATAATTTTGCACCAGAAAGGTGTAAGGAAAGAAAAGACCATTGGGCAAGATCAGTGCATCCTTGTGCACTGGAACTTCAATGGTGGTGTCCTGTATTCCGCTCAACTTGTTTATGGCTTTCCCCTTCACAAATTTGGTTTCGACGCGATATTGGCCCCCGGGCGCTTTGCCATCCATATTTAATTCTAACGCAGAAAAAGCGCTATCCAGCCACAACGTCAGGTTGACCAGGAAAATCTGTCCCATCACTTCAAATTCTGCACGATCTGTGAGTTTGATTTTTCCTTCGGATTCCGAAAGAGACCAAATCTCAAATCCACTTTCTTTATCACCGGAGTAGATGATAAATTTTCCGGATCTCTCCTCAGTTTGGGCGAAGGATTGGGTCAATCCAGATGCCAGGAGTAAAACCAAAATCAGCACGGTTAAGAAATATTTTTTCATAAGACAACTCCTTCCCATAACAAAGAGTTTTTTGCCCTTCTCAATTTATCTTACTCTGGAAGAAAAAGCAATAACTTTGGAAGCTATTTTATAATTCTGGTTCTCTTGCTTTTTCTTCACGTTGGAGTTTCCGGTAAAGATAAAATGGATATAAAAACCCGGCATAGAAAACTACCGGAGCAAGGGTTACAAGAAAGATCGTTGACAAATGAATTTTCAGTAAAGAGAGGATGATAAAGAATATGCCTGCAATAACAAAGAGCCATCCCCCCACGATATGGGTTTTCTTCCAAACAACTTCAGACGATAGCGTCCAGGGCACCCGAATCCCAAAAAACCAATTTCTGGGAAGTTTGGGAAGATAATTGCCAATAAGTATAAATAATAATCCAAAACCTATTCCTAAAACATGAGTATCCAAAATTCCTTTTTTTGCCGAGATAAGTGCGGATATGTAAATGAACAAAAAAATCAGGAGGACAAAGTCACGGAATAATAGAAATAGGTCATATTTGTTTTGAATTTTTGTCCAGAATGGATCGATGAATGGAATAAAGGTCAAAATAAGATAGATGCCCGCGGTGAATGAGAGGAAAATCAACATGAGATGTAATTTGGGCATGAATTTATCCGGCCTACCTTCAAGACTGAAGTGAGAAGGAACGATGTCCGGTAGGCCCGAATAAAAAAGGAGGGACAGGATGATAAATAGGGCAAAGACGATCAAGGGAAAAATTTCTCTTTTAAATCTCCACTTCATACCGTCATCTCCTTTTTATAAATTTCATCATATATTCTATGGCCATCTCAAACACGCCCATATTCAATGAATAGCGAATAAATTGCCCTTTCCTTTCACCATCGATTAGGTTAGCCCTTTTCAAGATGTCCAGATGATGGGAAAGGGTGGGCTGAGAAATTTTTATTTTCTCTAAGATTTCAGATGGCGTTAGGTCTTTTTCTTTCAAAAGCTGTATTATCCGCCTTCGAGTTGGATCGCCGAGCGCCTTGAAAAAATCATTCAGTAATTTCATATATTTACATATCTACATACGTTTAAGGAGAACGGAAGTTTGATCTTCAGGTGGTTTTTCCTTTTAAGGAAAGACATTCAAAACATTCATTCGGGGATTGATGCCGCTTCTTTTGACCTTTCTCCAAAAGATATTTCTTACTCTCCACAAATAGGAGGTCGTTTACAAAGGCTATCCTTGGATTCACCTGAAGGAACTGTTGAAAAGCCAAAATTACTGTCATTGCGAGCGAAGCGAAACGATCTCAATTTTGTGTAAAGGATAGGATGAAGATCGCTTCGCCATCTTCTAAAGACCATCCATGCTGGCTAGCTCTGACGAGATGAAGCGAATATTTCAACATGATCGGAGGTAAAACTCAAAGTTCATCCCATGCTGTTCCCCAGGTTTTTGACGGAGATCTTCTGGAAAATTTCTTGACAACATCACCGAATGGATTTATATAATCAAAGGAATTTCTCGATAAAGAGGTCTCATCCGGAGGTTTTTTGAGTGCGCAAGATCGTTTGGTTCGGTGTTTTTGGCATGGTTTTTTCTTCTTTAACCCCATCTTTGCAGGCACAGGATTACAGTCGAAGGTTCACCTTGGGCTTGCATGGTGGGTTTTGGAAATCCGGGCTGACCGAGCACTCAGATATTTATACGGTAGGAAGACAGGGCGCTTTATTTTTCAGATACGATCTTAGGGAAAAAATAGGATTGGGCTTTGGGTTAAGTTATGCCAAAACCTGGGAGGCTGATCTATCGGGACGGTGGGGAGCGGGAGCAGGATTCACCTTCTCCAAAAAAGACGAGCCCAATCAATTCGCACATACCTGGCTGGACCTTTCTTTGTTTTATTGTTTCAGACCATGGGAGAGGTTGAATCCGTACATCTTTGGAGGAATGGGAATGGCTTTCTGGAACATGAAGGATAAGGACGGAAGATTCGTTCAGGTGCTGGACAGAAACCAAAATCCCTTTGATCTTAAAGATCAAGAGTTGACCCTTTCAGGTGGAGGAGGACTGGAGTATCGAGTAAGGGAGAGGTGGGGGGTGAATCTGGGTGCCCGGCTCCGTATATTGACCCACATCTTGACCGGTTTCAAGGGCTCAAAAGCCATAGTGGGTGGAGGACCAAACGAGCTGGATTTGCCCAAAGCCACCTTGGAAGTTTTTCTGGGTATCCACCATTATTTCGGAAAGTTGATGGATTCAGATAAAGATGGGGTGCCCGACAGGGTGGACTTCTGTGCCGATACTCCTTTTGGCGCAATGGTGGATGAAAGGGGTTGCCCTCTGGATTCAGATTCTGATGGGATTTATGATGGATTGGATAAGTGTCCCCAAACTCCACCAGGAACTAAGGTGGACGTCAATGGTTGTCCACTTCGATAAGTGAGCAATCCGGAGTGCACCAGGTGTAAAATCGCAGAAGCAAGCTTCTGCACTCCTGAAGAACGACCAGTTAAAACAATTTGTAGGTTAATCCTAATGAGAGTGTCTCCTTAAAACGCCCCTTTTTGCTGATCTGTTTGTCATAGAGCAACTGGGCATAAAGCGATACTATAACGTACTTGGCAACAGCAATGGAGATGGTGTTTTCCCAGTTTAAATCCAGCTCCTTCCAGTAATCCTCTTGAGGAGTCCCTTTCAATTTTTCCGACCCCGAGTAAAACAAGGCTCTGAAAAGAGAGAGCTTTGAGGTGTAGGAGATTTTCTCCGCAAGGGCAAGCTTCGCGTCGGTAACTGACTCAATTCCTCCATCGTTGGTGGAGTTGATTTCTGTCTTCCCGAAAGCCGTGTCGGTTATATCCTCGGTAATGATCTGCCTTATGGCAAATCCCAAACGGCACAGCACCTCCTCTTTCTCCGTCTTGTAAAATTGCTTGGAGATGCCGCCCGACTCTGTAATCTTTTTGGGGTTGATGTATCTTTTGAGCTTAGGATAGCTGGCATCCAGAAACTGGCTTTCAAACCTTAAAGCCAGATAGGGATCAACCCAGGTTTTTAAGGTGAACCTGGTCAAAGTCTCGATGTCTATAAGATCGGTGGATTTCGCCGGCTTGGCCCACTTCTTCGTCTGGTGGTCTTGAGTATGGGTTTGGCCAAAGGTAAGCTTGATGGTGGTCTTGGAAGTAAGTTTGGTGGAAAGCTTTTTCCCAAAGCTGGAATTTGCAAAAGCCACCCAGCTTACGTTGCCGGCTTCACCACCAACCCAATTATCCGAGTAGGAGTTTTGGGTCAAGGTCAGATTCAGATCCATATTTTTTTCCCATGCATCCGAGCCCCAAGAAAGGTTGAGTGAAATCAAACCAGATAGAAGGGTCAAAAAAATTATCTTATGCTTCTTCATTTTTACCTCCTCTCCTAAGGTCAAATATTTATGTTTCAAAATCTATCTTGCCTTTCACTTTGTCAAGGACAATGATCAGAAAAATTGTCTTGCCAAACCAGATCAAATAAATAAATTTCTCTTCAAAAAGAAAAAGATAAGAAGATTCAGTCTTTTTTAGAATCCCTTTTTTAGAATCCAAGTGGCGTCTCTTTTTTTGATGGATGGATCATCAATCCAACATCTACAGAATCAAACAAAAACGCTTCTGACAAAACGAGAAGGGAAAGAAACCGCCTTTTGGCTGATGCAATTCTAAAGGAGGAGAAGATGCGGTTCTTTAAGATTGGTTTTTTATTTTTGGTGATCAGCTTTTTTGGGCTAAGCTCAGGAAAGGCTGAGGAGGCGCGCATCCTGCGGTTTCCGGATATTCACCGGGATAAGATCGTTTTCGTCTATGCGGGCGATCTGTGGCTGGTCAAAGCAGACGGAGGAATTGCCCGAAGGCTCACCTCCGATGTGGGTTTGGAGCTTTTTCCCAAGTTTTCTCCCGATGGTCGGATGATTGCCTTCACTGGACAATACGATGGCAACACGGACGTGTATGTAATTCCTGCAGAAGGGGGAGAACCCAAGAGGTTGACCTTTCGCCCTGGCTTCGAGAACCTGGCAGACCGGTTTGGATTCGATGATATGGTCTTGGACTGGCATCCAGACGGAAAAAGGATTCTGTTTCGTTCCTGGCGTGAAAGTTACAACTCCTGGTTTCAGAAGCTGTTCTTGATTGGAGTGGAGGGAGGCTTTCCAGAAGCTTTGCCCCTGCCCGAAGCGGGTCTTTGTTGTTTTTCCCCGGATGGAAACAGGATTGCTTATAACAGAATATTTCGAAATTTCCGCACCTGGAAAAGATACAAAGGTGGGTTGGCTCAGGACATCTGGATATATGATCTGAACCGGAACACCGTTCAACAGATCACCCGCTATGAGGGAACCGATACCTCTCCCATGTGGTATAAGGATAGAATCTATTTCGTATCTGATAGGGATCATGCCGCCAACATATTTTGCTATCAGCTTGAGACCAAAAAGATTAAAAAGATCACCTTCCACACCGATTTCGATGTGAAATGGCCCAGCTTGGGACCGAACTCGATAGTGTATGAAAATGGGGGATATCTCTGGGTGCTCGATCTGAAGAGCGAAAGGACCAGAAAGATATCGGTTCAGATTCCGGATGATAAGGTTTTGCTCCGTCCAGAATTCGTTTCGGTTAAGGATCATATAACCGATTTTGGTCTTTCTCCGGGAGGAAAAAGGGTGGTCTTTGCCGCACGGGGCGAGATATTTACCGTCCCTGCGGAAAAGGGGAACACCCGTAATCTCACCAATACCAGCGGTATTCGAGAAAAAAATCCTGTCTGGTCCCCTGATGCAAAATGGATCGCCTATATGTCGGATCGCACCGGCGAAGATGAACTATATATCATTCCTCAGAATGGAAAGGGAAAAGAGGTAAGGATAACCACAGATGGACATTGTTTTCGTTTCGCCCCGGTATGGTCGCCCGACAGCAAAAAACTTATGTTTGCAGATAAAGATTTGAAGCTTTACTACGTGGATATCCAAGATAGGAAGGTCATCTTGGTGGATAGCACCAAAAACTGGGAGATCAGGGATTATTCTTGGTCGCCCGACAGCAGATGGATCGCCTATGCCAAGCCAGCCAAAAACATGCTTTCCTCCATCTTTCTTTACTCGCTGGCTGAGGAGAAGATCTATCGGGTCACCAGCGATTTTACTGACGATTTTGACCCGGTGTTCGA
>JAOZNS010000030.1:12555-18395 GCA_029933635.1 Candidatus Zixiibacteriota bacterium
GGTGTTCGATCCCAAAGGAAGGTATCTTTACTTCCTTTCCAAAAGAGATTTTAACGCCCAGCTGGGAAACTTTGAACCGAGCTTCACCTACAACCAGATGACCAAAATTTATGTGGTTACCCTTCAGGGGGACAGCCTCTCTCCCTTTGCCCCCCAAAGTGACGAGGCGAAATCTCCTGAGGAAAGCTGGAAAGAGAAGGAAAGGAGGAAAAGGGAACGGGAGGAAAGAAAACCAGAAGCCATCCAAAAGATGCATATCGATATTGAAGGGATCGGAGAAAGAATAGTGGCAGTGCCCATAGATCCGGGGAACTATTATGGTTTGAGGACGGGCGATGACAAGATATTCTATCTTTCCTTCCCCACCTGGACCCTTACCGGTGGAAAGCCCGGACCTAAAGGAAAGCTGCATCTTTTTGATTTAAAGGAAAGGAAGGATCATGTGTTGCTTTACCCCGTGAATGGATATGATCTTTCTGCAGATGCTGAGAAGATCATTTACAAAAGCGAAAAACGATTCGGCATCGTAGATGCCAAACCTGGATCCTGTAAGGTGGGCGATGGTGCATTGAATTTAGATCAGATGCAGATGAGGCTGGATCGCAGAGAGGAGTGGAGGCAGATTTTCAATGAGGTGTGGAGACGCCAGCGTGATTTCTTCTATGCCCCCAACATGCATGGGGTGGACTGGGAACAGGTGCGCTCAAAATATCAAAAGCTTTTGCCCTACGTTGCGCACAGATACGATCTGAACTACATTCTGGGGGAGATGATTGGCGAGCTTTGTTGCTCCCACACCTACATAGCTGGAGGCGACAAGCCTGAGGTGAAGCTGGTTAAGACCGGACTTTTGGGCATAGATTGGGAGCCAGATACAGCCTCGGGATTTTATCGAATAAAGAAAATCTATCCGGGACAGAACTGGAAGGAGAATCTGCGTTCCCCTTTGACCGAACCCGGAGTGGAGGTAAAGGAGGGAGAATATATTTTGGCTGTGGATAATGAAGTTTTAAAGCATCCGGCTAATCCTTACCGCCTTTTTGAAAATACGGTGGGGAAGACGGTCACTTTGAAAATAAACTCCAAACCTTCACTTAAAGGTGCCCGGGAGGTGAGGGTCAAACCCATAGGAAGCGAATATGACTTGCGTTATCGATACTGGGTGGAGGAAAATCGTCGGAAGGTGGAGGAGGCTACCAACGGAAGGGTGGGATATATCTTTATCCCCAACATGGGAGGCAGAGGCTTAAATGAGTTTGCTGAGTCTTTCTTTCCTCAGATCAAAAAGGAAGGACTTATAATAGACGTGCGATATAATGGAGGTGGGTTCGTCTCCGAGATGATTCTGGAGAGATTGCGTCGGGAGGTAGTGGGCATGGGTTGTTCTCGCAACGCAGGCGACTGGACCTACCCGGGCGGTGCTCTGTATGGGCATATGGTTTGTATCGCCAATCAATACTCCGCCTCAGATGGTGACTACTTCCCCTACTTTTTCCGAAAGTATGGTCTGGGTCCTGTGATCGGCAAACGCACTTGGGGAGGGGTGGTGGGAATACGTGACTTCACCCCCTTAGTGGATGGGGGCTATGTTACCACCCCGGAATTTGCTCCCTTCAGCTTGGAGGGCGAATGGGTCATGGAGAACTACGGAGTTGATCCCGATATCGAGGTGGATAATCCTCCAGATCAGGTCATCCTGGGTCGTGATCCTCAATTGGAGAAAGCTATTGAGGTGATAATGAAAAAACTTGAGGAACAGCCCAAAAAGCTTCCTAAAAGACCGCCCTACCCAGTGCGAGAGTGAAAAATGACTTTCCATTCATCTTTGTACCTGCTTATGATGATAGAAAATTTTTGCATTGGAGCTTATCTTTGACGATGAAGCCATCCCTTGAGGTATGCTGCTTTTATCAGGTTGAGAGGAAGTTGAATCCCCCAATATGAATGGGCGTTAAGCTCCATTTAGGAGCAGAACTTTATAAAGGAAAAGCTCTTCTACATTACGGCTTCTGAGTTTTTTGATAAGAGACAATCTTTTAAAGACATAATCTGGTTGGCATCTTGAGAACCTCATCCCTTATCCCCCTCTCCACACATGTGGAGAGGGGGAAAATAGGGGGAGAGGTAAAAACAGAAAATTTTTGCTACCACTCCCAAATATAAACCCATTTGGTAATAACTCTTTTGGAGAAGATCGAAGAAAAAGAAACTCTGGGAACCGAAAATGGGTAATAAAAATGGGGGGCAATTATGATCGGAAATTTGAACGGAACGGATTAGGATGCTTATCCATAAAGGCAAAGTTGATATTTTTTCAATCTTGAAATGCTGATGATTACAAACGGAGGCTATCTTTTTCCTTCAACCCTCAAAAAAGGAGTGTGATCATGAGGATTTGGAAATCCTTTTCGATCATATCGGTGTTGCTTTTGGTCCTCTTTAACCTGGCTTTGGCAGAAGAGACGCGGCTTCTGCGTTTCCCGGATATCTACAGGGACAAGATAGTGTTTGTGTATGCCGGTGATCTCTGGACGGTCTCTGCTGAAGGAGGAATGGCCCGGAGGTTAACCTCCTTCGATGGGTATGAGGTTTTCCCCAAATTCTCACCAGATGGTAGATTGATAGCTTTCACCGGCTCATATGATGGCAACGGGGATGTGTATGTTATCCCAGCAAAGGGAGGAGAGCCACGAAGGCTCACCTATCGTCCGGGAACGGGACAACCTTCAGGCGGACTGAGTCTGGATGATTGGGTGGTTGATTGGTTTCCCGGTGGTAAGGAAATTCTGTTTCGCTCCGCCCGGGAGGCTTTTCCATCGAGGAAGCTTTTTCGCATAAGCGTGGATGGAGGTTTCCCAGAAAGCTTGAAACTTCCAGAGGCGGGCTTGGCTTCGTTTTCCCCTGATGGAGGCAAAATCGCATACAATAGAAAGTCCCGTGAGTTCCGAACCTGGAAACGATACTACGGTGGAACCGCCCAGGATATATGGATATATGATCTGAACACGGATGCGGTCAAAAGAATCACCAAATGGAAAGGAACGGATAACTTTCCTATGTGGTCTGGCGACAAGATCTATTTTACCTCGGACCGGGAGCACACGCTCAACATATACTGTTATGATCTGAAGACCGAAAAGATCCGGAAGATCACCCATCACAAGGAATACGATGTGAAATGGCCCAGCCTGGGTCCAGGAGCGATCGTTTACGAAAACGGAGGGTATCTGTATGTTCTGGATCTGTCAACTGAGAAGACGAAAAAGATTTCGGTGGAGGTTCCCTCAGAACGCATCTTTGCACGTCCAACCTGGGAGAAGGTAGATGATTTGATTTTTGATTTCGGGCTTTCACCCTCTGCCAAAAGAGCTGTGTTTTCTGCCCGTGGGGAGATATTCACCGTGCCCGAAGAGAAGGGGGAGGTGCGAAACATCACTCAGACCCCGGCGATACGAGAAATCTATCCTGCCTGGTCGCCAGATGGGAAATGGGTGGCTTATCTTTCAGACAAAACCGGTGAATATGAGCTTTATATAAGACCGGGAGATGGCAGCGGCGAAGAAAGGCGGATAACTTATGACGGACAGTGTTTTCGCTTTGGTCCGGTATGGTCGCCAGACAGCAAAAAGTTGCTTTATTCAGATAAAAAGCTCCGGTTATTTTATGTGGACATAGACAAAAAGGAGCCGATGCTGGTGGACAGAGCTGAAGTTTCCGAAATTCACGATTATGTTTGGTCGCCGGATAACAGATGGATAGCCTATTCAAAAAACAACCCCTCCTATTTTGCCTCGATCTATCTTTATTCTCTGGATAAGGAAAAGGTTTATAAGATAACTGGAGAGCTGACAGATGATTTCTACCCGGTTTTCGATCCGGAAGGTAAATATCTGTATTTCATCTCCGCTCGTACCTTCAGTCCCATATTCAGCGATTTTGAACGTTCCGATTACGTCTACCGTAACACCAGAAACATATACCTAATCACCTTGCAGGCAGACACCCTTTCTCCCTTTGCTCCGGAAAGCGATGAGGAGAAGGGTGGTGAAGAAAAAGAGGGTGAGGATGAGGAAAAGGAGAAGGAGAAGGGAAAAGAGAAGAAGAAAGAAGAAAAGAAACCCAAGGAGATTCACATCGATCTGGAGAACATCGACCAGCGGGTGGTGGGTGTGCCCATCAAGTCTGGGAACTATATGGCTCTCTCTGCCACAGAAGGTAAGATCCTTTATTTAGCTTTGCCTCCCATATGGGAATACGATGGAGATGGAGGACCTCAAAATGCGTTGCGAATGTATGACCTGAAGGAAAAGGAGGAGAATACCCTGATCTCCGGGATCGACGCCTACAGGATCTGTTCAAAAGGTGATAAGATATTATATAAAAGTGGTAACACTTATGGCATCATTGAAGCCAAAAAGGGGAAGAACAAGGTTGGCGATGGAAAATTGAACACCTCCGGAATGGAGATGAAGGTGGACCCCCGAGGAGAATGGAGACAGATATTTGAGGAAGCCTGGCGCTTGGAAAGGGACTTCTTTTATGATCCTAACATGCACGGAGTAGACTGGGAGGCGATGAAGAAACGGTATGGTCAGCTTCTCCCGTATGTGGCTCACAGGTGGGATTTGACCTATCTTATCGGCGAAATGATAGGAGAGCTGACCACCTCCCATACTTATGTGGGAGGAGGTAAGATGCCAAAAACCAAGCCGGTGGAGGTGGGGCTTTTGGGCGCAGATTTGCAACCGGACAAAAAGTCGGGCTTTTATCGCTTCAAGAAAATTTATAAAGGTGAGAATTGGAAAAAAGACCGAAGAGCCCCCCTTACTGAACCAGGGGTAACCGTTAAAGAAGGAGACTACTTGATCGCGGTGAATGGAAGGGAGGTCCACTATCCAGCAAATCCATATCAATTCCTGGAGAAGACGGTTGACAAACAGGTGAAAATTAAGGTAAATGATAAACCAGAAGCTAAGGGTGCTCGAGAGATGACGGTCAAGCCAGCAGGTTCTGAGTACATGCTTCGATATTTAGACTGGGTGGAGAGAAATCGCAGACGTGTGGAGGAAGCCACCGACGGCAGGGTGGGCTATATCCATGTGCCCAATACTAGCCTGTGGGGATTGAATGAATTCTCTCGCTCCTTTTTTGCGCAAACTCGCAAGGATGGACTTATCTTGGATGTCCGTTATAACGGTGGTGGAATGATACCGGACATGTTCATAGAACATCTTAAAAGGGAGATTTTGAGCCTGTGGTCACCCCGAGAGGGACTCTTAGGGAGAACTCCTTCGACCGCACTTTACGGACATATGGTATGTATTATCAACGAATACGCTGGCTCGGGCGGAGATGCGCTCCCCTATTACTTTCGAGAAGCGGGACTGGGACCTCTGGTGGGCACGCGCACCTGGGGTGGACTGGTGGGAATCTCTCGCCGAATCCCTCTCATCGATGGTGGATATGTCACCTGTCCAGAAATCGCCTTCATCAATCTGAAAGGGGAGTGGGATGTGGAAAATCATGGAGTGGATCCAGATTTCGAGGTGGACAATCGACCTGATCTGGTCATCAAGGGAGGTGATCCACAACTGGAAAAGGCGATCGAGGTGATAATGAAGAAGCTAAAGGAGGAGCCAAAAACCCTACCCGAAAGACCGAAGTATCCAATTAAAAGATAGTCTACGAAGAGAACTTCATGTTCTCTCAGGAGCTACTGCTCACCGTGTCAGCTTTGATGGACTCGATACACTCTAAGACTGTTAATGCTGTTTATTTCTATTTAATTATCACGAACTTTCCGACCTGATTTTTTCCGGTATCTTTATCCTCCACGCTGA
>JAOZNS010000190.1:0-3331 GCA_029933635.1 Candidatus Zixiibacteriota bacterium
CCCCCGATCTGAGGTAATTACCACTAGTCACACCTTTTGGATCTCTCTTTTTTCAAGAAGTGGATGGGCAAAAGACTCAGTTGCTTGAATTAACTTACTCAACATGGTCTGTATCTTGGTAGCATAGGGACGGGAGGATTCAACTTTTGCCTGGGCTCTCCTCAACTTGACCGCGGCCACCATCTCCATGGCTTTGGTGATCTGCTGGGTGCCCTGAACGCTTCTGATTCTTCTCCTTAAGTCTCGTAAGGTAGCCATATTTGTTTTTATTCAGCCCTTCTTTAAAGGGTTAAGACAGAAAAGTGAAAACTTTTCAAATTCTCAAATTATCCAAGCAGATAAAATTCCGAATCCTATCAAAAGTTACAGAGAATGTTATTTCTGATCCTGGGTTTTTGACTCGACTTGTTCCGTCTTAGCTTTGAATTCTTCTTTGAATTTGGTAATTGCCTCATTCAATTTCTTCTC
Source organism: Candidatus Zixiibacteriota bacterium (assembly GCA_029933635.1). Classification (GTDB taxonomy): domain Bacteria; phylum Zixibacteria; class MSB-5A5; order MSB-5A5; family SM1-73; genus SM23-73-3. The sequence continues at coordinate 469 of JAOZNS010000190.1, forward strand.
TGCATCTTCATCCAAATCCTTAGTTGTGGCTATGGCATGTCCTACATCAGGATATTTTTCTTCCATGAAGCAGTAAAACTCCTTTTCAAATTGTTTTATCGCCTCCAGGGGGAGATCATCCAGATACCCGTGGGTGGCCACATAGATTATCATAACTTGTTTTTCTACTGGCATGGGAACATATTGCTCCTGTTTTAAGATCTCCACCGTCCTTTCCCCCCGAGTAAGATATGCTCTGGTGGCTTCATCCAGCTCCGTTCCAAATTGAGTGAAGGCAGCCAGCTCTCGATACTGAGCTAAGTCCAGTCGCAGTCTTCCAGCAACTTTTCTCATGGCTTTCACCTGAGCCTTTCCTCCCACCCGTGAAACGGATATGCCCACGTTGATGGCTGGCCTCACCCCGGCGTAAAACAAATCCGTCTCCAGATAAATCTGACCATCGGTGATGGAGATGACGTTTGTGGGAATGTAGCCGGTAACGTCACCAGCTTGAATTTCTACCACCGGTATGGCAGTGAGTGAGCCTCCACCCAGCTCATCACAAAGCTTTGCTGCCCGTTCTAAAAGACGGGAATGAAGGTAGAAAATGTCTCCCGGATAGGCTTCCCTTCCCGGGGGTCGCCTTAAAAGCAGGGACATCTGCCTGTATGCTTGAGCATGTTTGGTCAAATCGTCGTAGAATACCACCACATGTTTTCCATTATATAAAAATTCTTCTCCAATGGCACAACCCGCATAAGGCGCGATGTATTGAAGTGGAGCTGGTTCTGTGGCGGTCGCTACCACCACTGTGGTGTACTCCATGGCATGATGGTCCTCGAACGTCTTTATCAATTGAGCCACGGTGGAGGCTTTCTGCCCTATGGCTACGTAGACACAAAAAAGATCTGTCTCTTTCTGGTTAAGGATGGTATCCACAATCAAAGCAGTCTTTCCCGTCTGTCGGTCGCCAATTATCAACTCCCTTTGCCCTCTCCCTATGGGGATCATTGAATCTATAGCCTTAAGTCCCGTTTGCACCGGTTCACTTACCGGTCTTCGCTGAACCACATTAGGGGCTCGACCCTCTATGGGACGAAATTTTTTGGCGACTATGGGACCCTTTCCATCCAGGGGTTGACCCAACGCATTTACCACCCTCCCTATCATCGCCTCTCCGACCGGCACTGAGGCGATTCTTTCGGTCCGGGTGACCCGGTCTCCCTCCTTGATATCGTCATAGGGACCCAAAATGGCCGCACCGACATTATCTTCCTCCAGATTGAGTATCATTCCAGTCACATCGTTGGGGAATTTAATCAGCTCGCTCATCATGGCATCCTCCAGTCCCCAAATGCGAGCGATGCCATCCCCCACCTGCAGCACCGTACCCACGCTCTCCATCTTCAGCTTGGTTTCGTATTTTTCAATCTCCTTCTGAATGATTGAGCTGACCTCTTCGGGATTCAACGGCATAGGGATGTTCCCTCCACTTTTAGTCCAAAGTTACATTGCTGATTGTTTTACTTAAAACCCTTGCATAATTCAGATGGAAAAATTGCGTTTTAATATACTTTTAAACTCACCATCTGTTCTTTTAGTTGATTTAATTGATAGCGAATACTTCGATCTATTATCTTATCTCCAAAAATAACCACGATCCCGCCTATCAGATGAGCATCTGTTTCCAGTTTTATCTCCACCTTCTTTCCGCTGCTTTTTTCCAGTTCCTGTCTGATCTGCTCAACCAGATCCCGATCTGCGGGGTGGGCAGTGATCAGACGCACCTCAACTATTCCCTGATCTTCTTTGACCAGACGTTGAAATTCCTCAGCCATGGATAGAATATATCCAATTCTGTGTTTTTCCACCACCAACATGAGGAATGAAAATAGTGCTGGCGAAACTGAAGTCTTAAAGGCAGAATGGAGAAGTTCTTTCTTTTTCTTCTCCAGCACCTGAGGAGATTCCAGGAAGTGTTTAAGAGGCAAGTTTTTGTTCAAAAGATCTGAAAGTGCCAGAAGATCCCGGGAGATGATTTCTACCTGTTTGGTTCTTTTGGCGGTGTGGAAAAGGGCGGTGGCATATTTTCTGGCAATCTTTGACTCTATCATTTAAATCCCTCAACCTTTCCCTCTTTCATTTCATCCACGAATTGGGCGATCAGTTGTCGATCCCTTTCTTCATCTAATTTCTTCTGAATGAGCCTCTCCGCCAGCTGTAAAGTCATGTTTATCACATCATCCCGAAGCTGGGCTTTAGCTTTGTCTAAATCTCTTTGGATCTCCTCCTTGGTTCTGCCCACGATCCGTTTGGCTTCAGCCCTGGCATTCTCTTTAATCTCATTGGCCAGCTTCTGTCCTTCTCTGGCCGCCTCTTGGATCTTAACCCGGGCAAGCGAATCGATCTCATCCAGCTTGGTTTGATAATCGGAGTAGAGCTTCTCCGTTTTTTTCCTCTGCTCCTCGATGTGGTCAAATTCAGATTTTATCTTGTTTCTTCTCTCCTCCAGAACAGACAGAAGCGGCTTCCAGGCAAACCTTTTCAAAATTATGACCGCTATTACAAATCCAATGATGTGCGTCACAATTTGACCTAACTCAAGACCCATGAACAGACCCCTACCAAGTTTTTAAGGCTAAACTGCACACAAAAAGACACTTCAAGGCACAACTTATCTTAAAATTTTTAAAAAATCCCAAGAGACCAATTTACACTGCAACCAGCTTTTAACCGATCTTTCCTTGTAGGACAAACACGGTGACCAGGGCGTATATGGTAAGTGCCTCGATCAGAGCACAGCCTATGATCATTCCCAGTTGAATCTTCCCAGCCGCATCCGGCTGTCTCCCTATTGCCTCCATGGCGGCAGAAACTGCCCTTC
>JAOZNS010000190.1:3341-5222 GCA_029933635.1 Candidatus Zixiibacteriota bacterium
AACCCATGGCGGCTATGGCTAAACCCAAGGGAAGGAATATAGCTAAAGCAGTTTGATAAGACATCTGACCTCCTCTGTAAAAAAGTTCAAGGGTTCAAAAGTCTAATGTTCATCATGGGGTAACATTAAGGAAAAATATATGGTGGAAAGTAGGGTGAAAACCAGAGCTTGAATGGTTCCGGTTAATAAAGCCAAGAAGATGAAAGGCAACTGGAAAGGTATACCCACCGGCAGGTGGAAGAAGCTTAAGGAGCTTATCCCTAATCCCACAAACACGGTGATCAAAACATCCTCGCCGGTGATGTTGCCGAAAAGTCGAAGAGATAAACTCATCGGTTTTGCCAGCTCTTCTATTATGTGAATTGGGATATTGAGCGGGACCAAAAGCCAGGTGACCAGATCCTGAGGATTACCGGCCATATGCTTCAGATAACCCAAAAGCCCAAGGTTTCGTATGCCGGTATATTGAACATAGAAAAACACACAGAGGGCAAGCGCCAAAGTGGTGTTGAGATTAGAGGTAGGTGATTTCATGCCCGGGATCAATCCGAAGAAGTTCATGCAAAGAATGTAGATGAAAAGTGTGCCCAGGAAGGGGGTAAATCTCCTTCCTTGTGGACCCAAAATCCCGCATACGAAATTGTCCAACGCTTCTACAATCATCTCCACTAAGTTCTGTAATCTACTTGGCATGATGGATCTTTTCCGATAGGCCAGATATGCCACCACACACAAAACGATCACCACCATCCAGGCAAAGATCACGTTTTCCCAGTGGTGCAGAAAACCAACGAAGGCCACCTTTCCAAATTTATGGTAAAGAAAGGTGATAAAATTAGGAAGTTCCGGCGCACCCTCTTGGGCTTTTTCCGCTGTATGTTTGGCTAATTCCTCGGTAAGCATTCGTCAAAAATCGACTGTTCCTTTCTAATGAGCTTGTTTCCCACTTTTTACAGAACAGTTGAGACCAAAGCAGCCAGATCTGCTCTTTTATTCGATTTCAGTCGATAAAGCTTTCAGGTCCTCCCGTCTTTTGACCATCGATCTGATTGGCTGAGCTCGGCTTAGCCTTGTCTCTTGAATCCAATGATAGAATCCACCTTCCCAGAGCCTTCAAGAACATCACTAAAAATATGAGAGTGAACCCCGAAAGCAGGCTCTCCGCAGGAAAGAAGTTAATTTTCAACAAAAGATACCCAGCCGCATAAAGTAAAGGAAACTTAATCAGAGCAATCATCACTACTTTGCCTTTCTTCACTTCTTTTGCGGGAGTAAAAACCTCGGTGATCAGGTGAGTTAAGAATAAAAGATTCAAGGAACACCAAATAGCACCTGCCAGAATTCCTCCACCAAATTTAAAGTCAAAATAAACGGTGACGAAAAGAAAACCTAAAGCAGACACAACCAACGAAGTCTTTATCACTCTGTGGATGAATTCCAGGCCCATGATCAAGATGACACTTTTGCGAATCTTACAGATTTGCTTTCTTAATCAAATTATAAACTCCTTTTCCTGCTGCGGCAAATCCCAAGAATATGAAGATTATCATCAGATAAGGTGCAGTCCCCAATTTTTTGTCCAAAAAATCCCCGATGTAGTATCCCAAAATTGGTCCAACCGCCAAAAGCATGGGAATGGTGGTCAAAATTCCAATCTGACGATATGTCGAATATTTTTCATCCCGCTTTTTATTCACCCGGTATGACCGATTTTTTCTCCTTTTAGCCCTTGGTTTTTTTAACCTTTCTTCGCCTTAGAAGGCTTCTTATTATAACATCAGACCTGAATCAAGTCAAGCATTTTTGGCGTTTGTGTTTTGTCTGGCAATGTTTGAATTGGGGCTGTTGCCGAACTCTTTTAGTTCAAGGGCTAAATGGACT
>JAOZNS010000191.1 GCA_029933635.1 Candidatus Zixiibacteriota bacterium
TTTGTCTTTCTTAAGCAAACTAATTTTACACACAAATATTTACATCACCCAAAAAAATGAATAAATCGCAAACTTTCAACAAGAAGGTCGAAGACACGGTTTCGGCTTTTCAAATTACCGGAAATGACCACAGGGTCAACGTCATGGTTAGGACTCAAAGGGGAGGCTTGTATGATCTTTTGATGTGTGCAATTGAGCAGAATGGTGGCCTGTGCGAGGTGGTCAAAACCTGATTGGCAATTTCAGGATTAAGGGAACGCATTCAAGACAAAGAGTCGAAAAAGGTTTCAAATATGGATACTACCACTGCCTTATGGAAAGAATAAACCGCAAACACAAGAAAGGAGGATCTCAAAATGATACTTCACAGAATACGGGCCCACCGGGATGCTCGGCGGGCTGTTGAAAGTGGGGTGCCTTTGAGAGAGTGCATAGAGGACAAAGTGAGCTATTTTTTGAGGAAGTCACCCTTAAGGCGTGATTCTCCTTACTCAATCAAAGTCACTCAAGACGGACAGGCCAGCATAATAGAGGAAGTTCGAGATGATGCGCAGGGTATAGAAGACACAATGAATGTCAAAGGGTATGAAGAATCAGGCGAAGAGATTGCTAATTTCGATCGAAGAATTAGGCTTGAAGAAGAGAAACTTGTAAGATCAAGGGAGAAATATCAGGTCGCCAAGGAACAAGCAGAACCAGCCGGACCTCTTCTGAGGGACAAGCTGATCGCGTTGGTAGTTCTTGTTGCCCTGTCTATTGGTGAGATAGGCGCATTGCTCTTCTATTTGGGAGACTGGTTTGCCATTGATCCCTCCCGACTTCCCACCGAAATTGCCAGAAACACACTGAACGTGGTTTTGTTAGCTTTTGTGGCTCTCAGTGTTTTTGTTTTGCTGCTAGCTTGTGCAATGAAAGTGGTTCAGAATTGGACAAAAGGTAATTATTACAAGTTCGGGTTATATCTGGGGATTTTGCTAATAATGGGCGGGTGCTTGGGGGTGATGCGAGCACTACAGGCAACACGTGGTGAAGCTACGTGGGAAATCCTGCTGGTGTGTATGATGATCACCGCTGGCGTGCCCATCCCAGCAGCAGCAGTTAAACTTTGGTGGCGTGAGTCAGCTCTGAGATATGATGACAGTCAGAAGGAACCGAAAAATCTGCGAAGAGAGATCAGGGAATATAGAGCTACGATAGCGGAACTCAGAAGATTAAGGAGAAACGCAGAGAGGAGAAGAGTCGGGTTTGAAAGAAACATACAGAGGGAAAATCGAGCATCAGCTCGGAACCGTGAACGACAACGTGAAAGGGAACTTCGGTTTCTCCGGAAAGTGGTGGCGATATCGATCATATATAGAGAAAAATATCTCTTTTGGTCGGCAAAAAACCCCGCAAGGAGGAAGAGGTAATGATAAGAAACCTGTTTGTGGAAGTTGTCCTATGCCTTGTTAGCTGTGCCGCACCCGTTCCAGAGCCTCTCAACCTCATTTTGCTGGTTGATTGGAGCAGTTCGCTTATTGACGGAAGAGATTTGATAAAAAGCGACATTAAAGAAGCTTCCAGTTGGTGGGGTCAACAGGCAAGCGGTAAAGATGGTGGAAGGTTGGAGATAATGGTCATTGGCACGGGAATTGACGACGTTGGACTTGTTTACTCGAAACATTGTCCAGCTTCTTTCAATGCTCCAGTTTACGAGTTTAAAAAGAGATGGATGAACGATTTTGAAATGGAACTGGATAGCGCGCTTGAGAAACTGCCTTCAAATGGAGGTTCGGGCATAATCGAAGCGATGTTTCGAGCGACATACCGCCTTTCAGAATTTGAAGGAAAAAAGGTGCTGATAGTATTCTCGGATATGCGCGAAGTTAACAACGACTTTAACTTTGAAAATTCAATTCCTGAAGAAAGAGCGTTCTACCTCTGGGTAGACCACAGGTATTTGACACCCAAATTTGATGGGGTTACAATACTAATCACTGGATTCCGGCCATACCCTCCAAACACAACTACAAAAAAACTAACTCCCTTTGACTTTGGTAGATTACGTGAGTTTTGGCTCTCACTCTTCCATACCTGGGGCGCTGATGTAAGGATAACAGAAAGATTAACGATTAAAAACCTGGAAGGAGGCGTTGGGCAATGAGATCCAATATCAAGAATCTTTTTATTGCCGGTGCCCACAGGGGAGGATGGGGAGTTACCCGCTCCTACCTTAAGGAATTTCCCCCACCGCCCGAAGTTTTAGTGGCTGATCCCAAAGCACAGAGAGCAAAGACCCTTGCAAACGAGTGGAACCGGTTTGGGGCAAGAGCTATTGCCCGGGATGAAAAGTGTGAAGATGTAATAAAGGAGGTTCCTGAAGATTGGGTGGTTATGCTGAGTGTGGACAATGTGCTGCCCATGATTAAAGTAATTAGACACTCAAGGTCTCCGCTTCAATGGCAGCTTTTGGGGCGAAGCACAGCAAATACAATAGTGGGATTCTCTGGCACACTTCTACCAGATGATCATAGATCCAGAGTTTGCTCTATGTCGCTATTAAATAACTTATCACCTTATGCAATTCCAGTAAGCTCTCAGCACATAAGCAGTTCAGTACTTAACGACCGAGTATTGGCATTTACGAGAAACGAAGTCTCAAACAATAGCGCAAAATCCATCTTTGAATTGGATGAAAGCTCAAAGAATGGTGGATTGAGGGTCTTCTATGGAACTCAGCAATATCCTTTGGTGGTGATTATGGGAGAAATAGCGCCATTCAGAGAAGTTGAGAGAAGAGTTTTTGAAATAGAGGTCCCCCAGATGAATGGGTACAAAGACTACGCCGTGGCTGTGGTTTTAACGAACCAAGTGGAAGTGTTTGTGTTGAAGAGATACCAGAAGAGGAAAGACATAAAGTTCTATACTACCTTGGGGGAGCCTGTTCCATCTGAGATAGAGAAACCCCAGGTGCGAAGCGTGGTGACTGACTGATTTTTATGCCAGGTGCTCACGGGAACTTCACCGCCTCCACCTGCTGGGTTGGTGGTGGCGGTATATCTCCTCCGGATGAAGTTAACTATCAGTGGTAAAAAAAGTTAGCTATTAAAGTCGACCCGGTTTCTCCGCCTCGGTTCCTCTGGGGGTGGGAGGTGGTGAGACCGGATATTAAGCAGACGTAATTTGCTTTAAGTTTCCCAGGAGATAGCATGAACGGAGAACCAAAGCGGATCAAAAGGAGCAGTTTTATCAAACGGGTCGACGGGCAGGTGACAAGACGAACTTCGCGTAGCCTCTCTTTCGACGAAGACATGACAGAGGTTGAGGAAACAACAGACGAAGTCTCCATGGTAGCTCTTGGTTGCGCCCACAAGGGTCCTGAGCCAAGTGGCTGGTGTACTTTCTGTGGCAGATCGCTTTGCCACCAATGTGCCCAGAGTATCTGCCAGCTGTGCGGCCGGGTAACCTGTCCCAATTGCCTTCGGCACTCGGCAGGTTACGTTGTCTGCCGCCGCTGTCGTTTCCGGGCTTTCTGGCGTCGATTGTGGGAAGGGGGTTTTTGATATGGAATTCTGGATGTTCCTATTACTGCTGTTTATCATTATCGGGTTCATATTTCGAGCCAGATTGAGGAGACACCTTAGGAATGTGATTATCACCGTCATAGCGGTTATAGGTTCGTTCTTTTTTGCAAGAATAGTCGATGACGTGATGGGCCAACCCTGGGGGTGGATCGGCTTTGCATTCGGATTCATTTGGATTGTTCCTATGCTCAGAGAGATACTGGGTAATATGTATCCTCCGTCTCCAGGTGATAGGAGGAGAAGAGAACAATGAATAGGTTTGAAAAGTATGTCAGATTCCTCGGCAGGGACGACCCCGGAGTCAGAAGGTTGTTGGAACTCGTGGAGCTCCGTCCGGAAATGAGGAAAAACATCGAGGCCCGGCTTGTTCAAATCATGCGAAGGCGAGTTGGTAGCACCATTGATCTTCCTCCTTTTACTATAGCTTCACCAAACAGGGAATACCATCGCCCGTTTCTGATTGGTCAGGGTCTATGTGGAAACGGGCCTGGTTATGATTATTTCGTGGATTTAGATTCATTCGAGCAATCCGGTTCCATCCCCGGTAGTACAGGTATGGGTAAATCAACGCTCGCCGAAGTCATCGCCATAGGTGTGGCCAATTGTGGAGGGAGAGCCATTTTCCTGGATTCTATGCACGAACATCATAAGTTAATCCATGCATTCAAGCCGGGAGAGGTATTAGTTCTTGAGCTTGGAAAAAGTGAAAAAGAAAATCCACTACAACCACCTGGGAACATGTCACCAGAAGATTGGAAGGGTATACAAAAAAATATTTTAAGGGAACAGTTTTTACGGGACGGAAGTCTTAACCTTCATGATGACATCATGCATCGGGCCTATAAGGCGTACGGGGTTTATGATGGTGGAGAGAATTATCCAACCATAAAACGGATACTATCGGGTGCGTTAGAGAAGACAGATTTTAAGCTTGGAACGAGGTCTTACGGTTTCAAAGAATCCTTGACTGATAGGCTTCGAACGCTTGGAAACATCCCGAATTCTTTCGATGTTATTAAAGGTTATGATTTACCTGATATTCTAAGATCCACAAAAATAGTAATCTTCAGGCTTGGCCACTATTCCGCTGATGTGCGACTATTCTACGTCAATGTCAAACTCGAGAAGATAAGACAATGTCTTGCACAACATCCAGGGGAATTCGGGCGAGTTATAATTGTCCTTGAAGAATCGTGCGAGCTCATTTCCAATTTCCTCAAAAATAGGAGCGACATTACAGAACCGACAATCTATCGGGCCATTCGACAGTTCCGTCGCTATGGTGCAAGTTTCTTGGTAGTCGACCAATTCGCTGGAGGTATTCCTGACCAAATATGGTCATGTTTTAATAACATATTCGTTATGCGCCAGAGTGACATGAAGAGCATGTGGACGATCACCAAAGCCAGAAACTTAGATGAAGAGCAGGCTGAGTTTTTATCTAGGATTCCTCCTCGTACGTGCATACATTGTCCTGCAGACGACGCTCCACGCCTAATTGAGATTACAGACCTTAATCTTCCACCAGTTTCGGAAGAGGAATTGGACGAATACATGGCTCCTCTTCTTCAACAACTCAAATACGTGCCAGATGATGGGTCCCCTCCGCCTGTGGTGAAG
>JAOZNS010000192.1 GCA_029933635.1 Candidatus Zixiibacteriota bacterium
CTTTTTCATCCAAGATAATAAACAAGGGTGGATACTATCTACCTGTTTATTTACAAATTTGATCTTATCCCTCCTCCTTCGGCAATCTCGACTCCATGGTTAGCAAAACCTTCATGCTTCTTCTCGAAGCATTTTCTTTGCGAAAACTTTTTTTCCTTGACACCGGGGGTAAAGGGAGTATATTGATCTTATTCAGACAATAAGGCTCTTTCTTATCCTCTATCAGTGAGTCTGTGATGAAAAGAACAATGAAACTGGCGGTTGTGTTGTCGGTTCCGATCTGGCTTCTAACGGTTGTATCTGCACCGGCACAATCATGGAAAGAACTGCTCGATAGGGCGGATTCTCTATCCAGAGCCGCCAATTATGATTCAGCCCTTGCTATCGGGAGAATATCGTTAGAAGAGGCTGAGGCTCAGTTCGGGGAATCAGACACGATAGTTGCCCTGGTTTTGGATCAGATAGGGGTTTACCACTATTACCTGGCAGATTATGATCAAGCTGAATCTGTATGGAAACGGGCCTTAGCCATAAGGGAGGAAGCTTTGGGCTCGGACCATCCAGACGTAGCGAAGACCCTCAACAATCTAGCGAGCTTATACGACGATGAGGGTAGATACGCCGAGTCCGAAACCCTGCACAAACGTGCATTAACTATCAGGGAGAAGATACTTGGCCCCCAGCATCCGGATGTTGCCGCCAGTCTGATCAACCTCGGAAATCTTTACTATCACCAAGGAAGATACAACGAGGGCATAACTCTACATAAACGAGCCTTGGCTTTCTTTGAGAAAGCTCTGGGACCCGATCACCCTAACGTGGCTTCCAGCATGCACAATCTGGCCGATCTTTATTTTGAACAAGGAAGATACTCGGAGGCCGAACCGCTCTATGAGCGAGCAATAGCTATTTCGAAAAAAAACTTTGGATCGGATCACCCTTATGTGGGTTTAAGCCTAAACAATCTGGCGAATCTCTATTACGAGCAGGGAAAATACGATCAAGCCGAACCATTGCTTAAACGAGCGCTGGCTATCTTTAAAACAAACCTCGGTCCTGAACACCCTTTTGTGGGCTACAGCCTGAATGGTTTGGCTGACCTTTATCATAAGCAGGGCAGATATGACGAAGCGGAAACACTCTACATACAGGCGCAAAGGGTAAGCGAAAAAAACCTGGGACCAGATCATCCTGAGGTGGCCTACAGTTTGAACAAACTGGCGGAGCTTTATCGGGATCAGGAGAAGTATTCAGAAGCCGAACCCCTCCTCAAGCGGGCTTTATCTATCTTTGAGAAAGCCGTGGGGTCAAACCATCCGGACGTGGCTATGGGATTGAACAATCTGGCAAACCTATACCGGGATCAGAACAGGTATTCCGAAGCCGAACCCCTTTATTGGCGAGCACTGGAAACCTTCGAGAAAGCCTTGGGCCCTCATCATCCCAAGGTGGCCTTGTGTCTGGAGTCATTCAGCTATTACCTTCGCCTCCAGGGAAAAATTCAGGAGAGCTTAAAGATGGCCGAACGGGCCTTCAAGATCAGGCAGGAAAACTTTCGCGATGGTTCATCCGTAATGTCCGAAAAAGATGCTTTGATCTATTCGCAGTTCATGCGGAATTCAGCCGAAAATTATGTTTCGATATTTCTCGATTTGGGATCAGTTGAGGATTCATTGGTCAAGAAAGCAGTCGGGGTCATCTTCTCCTCCAAGGGACAGGTATCAGATGAGATATTCGCACGCTACAAATCAGTCCTTTTCGAGGCTGACACCAATCTTTTACTGCTGGTAGATTCTTTGCGCCAGGTGCGGTTCCAGCTGTCCAGACTTTACATCGAAGGGCCAGATGAGAATCACCCGGAAAGTTACCGTCCGATGTTGGATAGTTTAAGCCAGAAGAAAGAGACGTTGGAATCGGAGCTGGCGAGGAAGAGCGCAAGCTTCCGCCGAGAGCAGGAGTTACGGGAGGTTAGTGTGCAGAAGATCCTAACCGCCTTACCCCAGAAAAGCGTCCTGGTTGAGTATCTGAAATATAGCTATCATCAACTCCAACCAGATTCGCTTATCCCTCACTACTTGGTAATCACTGCATTTCCACCGGATAATGTCTTCATTACCGATCTGGGTAAAGCGTCAGAGATTGAGCCGTTAATCGATCGGTACCGCAGACATTTGCTAAATATTTCAAAATCCGGTCGTCTACCATCCATCGTGAATCAAATTGATTACCAGAAGATAAATAAGTCTTTATATGAAAAAATATGGAAGCCGGTTGAAAAACAAATATCAAACAAAGAGCTGGTGTTGATTGCTCCTGATGGCGGTTTGAATCTGGTATCATTCGCTGGACTTTTAGGTGAGGAGGGGAAGTATTTAATAGAGAAATATCCGATCCATTATCTTTCCTCTGGTCGCGATTTAATCCGGCTTGGGTATGAAACTAAGCCGGGCTCAGGTCTGTTTGCGTTGGGTGACCCTGACTACAATGCCCCCGCTTCTGTCCGGCTATCAAGATCAAAAAGAAGGCTTACAGATTCGTTGTCTGAACCTGATTATCATCCATCCGGAAATGTCAGTTCTAAGTATGAGAAGCTTAAGGACCTGATCGTTTCCCCTCTGCCTGGAACCAGATCCGAAGTTGAAAAGGTCGCTCTAAGCTTTAGGAAAAGTTCAAACGAGCGGGTCGTGACCTATTTCGGTCCAGATGCCAGCGAGGAACATTTTAAAGACCAGGCACCTGGCAACAGGGTGATTCACCTGGCAACTCATGGCTATTTCATCCAGGGTAAGAAGCGAGGTAGTATGTTGAGAAAGAGACCTGAGTCGGCCGAGAGCTACGCGGGAGAAAATCCATTGCTTCTATCGGGTTTATTCCTCGCTGGAGCCAATCTGCTTGGGAAGGATGCAGAGGAACTTGGCGCCGAAGATGGCATACTTACAGCAGAAGAGGTAACTGGTATGAATCTGGATGGAACAGAGTTGGTGGTGTTGTCAGCCTGCGAGACCGGCCTGGGAAAGGTAAGGGAAGGAGAGGGCGTTTACGGATTAAGGAGAGCTTTCCAAATGGCAGGAGCCAGAACGGTGATAAGTGCCCTTTGGCCGGTTTCGGACAAGGCGACTGCCGAGAAGATGTCACAGCTCTACGGATCAAGTGGAAAGGGGAGTCTGCCTGAGATGATGAGAGAGATTCAATTAAAGAAGATAGAGGCTCTGCGCAAAAACAAACAAGTTGATCACCCCTTTAGCTGGGGAGCTTTTATAGCCTTAGGAGATTGGAGGAAAAACCCATGAAGCACAAAAGCAGTTCTGTTGAGAGGCAGTATAGGAGGAACTTATCTTTCCTGATCTCAGTCTTCCTTATCTGGGGATTATCGATGGGGTTTGTTATCAACTGTCTCGCTTCTGATGAAATTCGTGCCACAGTGCTTGAGATCGGGGGAAGTGCGGAATCCAAGATTTCTGGTGAGAAGACAGAACCCTTGAGACCGGGTCATTGCGTTAAAATCGGAGAGGAATTACACATAAGAGAAGGAAGCTGGGTTGTCTTAATTTTAGCTGATAGCACGGTGAGAAGATTCAACGGTCCTTCTGTCATAACCATAGAAGAAAACATGGCAGGGGTTGAAGGAAACACCTTAGCCCGTTTGGGTTCAGCCATAGTGCAATTCCTATTTGCCCAAGATGAAGAAAGGGTCGAAGGGATGATGGCCACCAGAACTCCGGAAAATGTGAAAGAAAACAGAAGTTACTTTCCGATTCTGCTTCATCCCGCTCCGGGTTCAAGCATTTTAAACAGACCCACAAAGTTCAAATGGCGAAAGGTCGAAGGGGTCCCCCTTTACCGTCTGTCCATATACAGCTGGGATCGTCTCATGTGGCAGGGGACCACATCCGATTCAGAGATTGAGTGCTCTGCGAAACACTGCAATTTTCAACCAGGAGAGCAGTACTATTGGCTGGTGGAGGCTTTGATTGGCAACTCCTCCTTGAGATCCAAAGTTGGTGAGTTCAAAATTCTGCCTGGAAACGTAAGGATGGAATTGCAAAAGACCCTCGCTGATCCGAAACTTTCCCTCTCAAGCAAGATCAGGCTGTGTTTAGGTTTAAATCTCTACGATAAGGCTTTGGATCTGTTCGACTCCCAATGGAAAGGGAAACCGTTGGATCGAGATGCTTACCTTCTGCGTGCAGAAATTAGAGAAAAGATGGGGCTTCTGGAGGATGCTTTTCTCGACTACAAAAATGCATTGAACACCCTGCCTGCTGAGTAGAGTAGCAAAGAATCTCCATGTTAAGAGTTTTCCTGAGCGTGCCTTTTCGATTTGGGTTGACCCTTCTTCTGGGAATACTTTTTGCCCTTTTTTGTTTTCGCTTCGGATGGTTCAACAGAATTGATCTGAACATATATGATTTAGGACTGAATGTCCGACCCCAGGTCGAATCGCAGTCTGACATCGCGGTCATTGCCATTGATAGATACTCCAGGGAAAAGAGCTTTCGACCTCCACATTTTCCCATATCTAATCATATAGATGAACATGCGCTGGTTATTCGCCGGCTGAAAGCCGCTGGTGCCAAAGTCATAGCTTTTGACATCCTATTTGACCAACTGAATCCCAACCTGGATTTGAGGTCTTTTGTTTCAGCTTTGGCTGAGGCGAAGAATGTCATATTGGCTGGGGTAATCGAAAGCCAAAAGTTGAAGATGAAGTTAAAGACCACATCCATTCAGGAAGAACGCATGGTATTGCCTCCTTCAAAAATCCCTTCTTCACTATATCAGGTAGGCTTGGTCAATATGCCCTTGGGACCTGATCAGGTGACCAGAGAATCTTACTTTGGTAGAAATTTCCAAAAAGAGTGGTATCCTTCCTTGCCAACAGCTATGGTCTCAGCATTCTTGGGAGAAAAAACATCTGAAATGAGGACGAGTAAGCCGTTTTACATAGACTACTCATCGCCCAAGGACGGGTTCATCACCATCCCCTATGCAGATGTTTTACAGAAGGAAGGCTGGCAAAACCTGGTGAATGGACGTATTGCGTTAGTTGGCGTGGTGGAAAATGGCTTAAGCGACACTTACAAGTCACCGATCTCTAATTTACCCGGAGCCGCCCAGAGCCATAAACTTCCCGGGGTGCTTATCTTAGCTTATGCTGCGCACACTTTGTT
>JAOZNS010000193.1 GCA_029933635.1 Candidatus Zixiibacteriota bacterium
CAAGCTGAGTGCTGGCAGCTTCAGCGCAACCCAGAAGATGGTTATGATGAAGTAATCCCAAAATATCAGATTCGAATTCGAATTAAAAAGGGAGTCCCCAAAAGGACTCCCTTTTTACATAACAATGTTTATGAAACCAAATGATTCATGTCGTCGACTGCATCTCGCAAGCTTTGACCGTGTTGGAAAGCAACATGGCAATGGTCATTGGTCCCACTCCTCCGGGAACTGGAGTTATGGCTTTGGCAACCTGGCTGACTGAATCGAAATTGACGTCCCCCACCAGTCTGTAGCCAGATTTGGTTGATGGATCCTCTACTCTATTGGTTCCAACGTCGATCACCACCACGCCTGGTTTAACCATATCAGCGGTCACAAATTTTGCCCTCCCCATTGCCGCAATAAGAATATCCGCCTGTTGGATAAAGCTCACCAGATTTTTTGTAGCGGTATGACAGACGGTAACTGTGGCATTTGCACCTTTTGTTTTTTGATACAACATGGGAGCCAAAGGTCTTCCCACCAGGCTTCCCCGACCTAATATCACCACATGCTTCCCAGAAGGGTCATTTCCTGATCTTGACAGAAGCTCCATAATGCCCAAGGGAGTACAGGGCAGGAAGGTGGGCTTGCCAGCCAGCATCATCCCCACATTGAACGGATGAAATCCATCCACATCCTTTTTAGGGTCAATAGCTAAAATTACTTTCTCTTCGCTTATCTGCTCTGGGGTGGGAAATTGAACCAAAATCCCGTGGATGGTCTTTTTTTCGTTTAACTCATCGATCTTTTTGATAAGCTCAGGCTCGGGCAAATCCCGGGGGTACTTATAAACCTCGGAGTTAATGCCTATCTTCTCACAGGCTTTTGCCTTCATGTTCACATAGACCTGCGAGGCAGGATTATCCCCCACCAGAATGGCTGCCAGCCCGGGCACCTTTCCACTCCTCCCAAGAGCCTCTATCCTCTCTTTCAAACTTTCTTTAATATCGGAAGAAATTTTTTTTCCATCAATTATCTCAGCTGGCATCATCCCTCCGTTTTAACAAATTTTTTATATGCTTACTCCGACCCTCTCCTCTCTTCGTTTCTCTCCTCTTCTGGCTTAACTACATCGATTTTGATTCTTTGGATGCTCGTTGCTTTTCCGCTCTCAGAATCAATTTTTACCAGCGCCCCACAAAATTTGATGTCCTTTTTGGCTAACGTGAAACGGCGAGGGATCTGCAACAAAAACCGAGCTAAGGCATCCTCCTTATGAATGCCTATAACTGAGTCGTGAGCCCCTGTCATTCCAGCGTCGGTGATATAAGCTGTTCCCTGTGGCAAGATGCACTCATCAGCGGTCTGCACATGCGTATGACTCCCCAAAACCGCTGAAACCTTTCCATCCAGATACCAACCTAAAGCCATCTTCTCGGAGGTGGCTTCAGCATGCAGATCCACAACAACAACATTGGTCTCTTGCTTAAGTTTTTTAATCTCTTCCTCCGCCACCCTGAATGGACAATCGATTTCCTTGATATAAACCCTACCTTGAATGTTGAGAACGCCAATCTTATCGCCTGTTTCAGTCTCAAATATTCCTGCTCCTCTCCCCGGGGCATCGGGAGGATAATTGGCTGGTCTCAGAATGCGTTGATTTTCGTTTAAGTAAGAAAATATATCCCTTCTATCCCAGATGTGATTTCCGCTGGTAAGACAGTCTACCCCGTAGGAATGAATCTTTTTGGCAATTTCCTTGGTCAAACCGAATCCTCCAGCAGCATTCTCCACATTGGCTATGGTGAAATCGATCTGATGCATCTTTTTAAGATCAGAAAGAAGCTGAGAAACCGCCCATCTTCCAGGTCTTCCCACTATGTCGGCGATAAATAGTATATTCAAATTTTCTTCCCTATATAAGATTTAAATTGATCTGTCGACGATAAGACATATTTTTAAAACAGAAACAATAAATTCATTCATGGAGTAGGTTTATTATTGCTCTTGGATATATTCCTCCACCTCGTTCTCTTCAAGATGGAGGAAGAAAGAGGAGCCATCTGTGGGCAGAGAATTTCTATAAGAGGGCGAGCTTTCTGGAAATTGATTTTTGATGATATTCTCCTCTTTCTATTTGGCGTATTCCACCGCTCTGGTTTCTCGGATCACGGTAACTTTGATCTGACCCGGATATTCCAGCTCAGCTTCGATCTTTTTAGCCATCTCATTTGCCAGCTCTGTGGCTCCTTGATCATCTATTCGATCATGCTCAACTATGACCCTGATCTCCCTTCCCGCCTGAATAGCATATGATTTAGCTACCCCCTTAAACGAATCAGCCAGTTCCTCCAGTTTTTCCAACCTTTTGATATAACCTTCCAGGGTTTCGCGCCTTGCACCGGGTCTGGCCCCGGAGGTGGCATCCGCCGCCTGAACCAGAACAGAGTAGGGAGACTCAGAGGTGACGTCCTCATGATGTGAGGCGATGGCATTTAAAACTATGGGATTTTCTCCGAATTTTTGGGCTACGTTGTAACCTATCTGGGTATGAGTCCCCTCGGTTTCTCGATCCACCGCCTTGCCTATATCGTGTAAAAGTCCGGCTCTTTTGGCTAAATTAGCGTCCAAACCCAGCTCTGCGGCCATCAATCCAGCCAAGAAGGCCACCTCCTTGCTGTGTTGAAGAACATTTTGACCATAGCTGGTTCGAAACTGAAGCTTTCCCAAGAGCTTAACCAACTCCGGGTGGATCCCATGGATGCCCACGTCGAAACAGGCTTGTTCTCCTGTTTCTCGGATGATGACCTCCATCTCCTTCTCTGCCTTTTCCACCACCTCCTCGATGCGGGCAGGATGAATTCTTCCATCCATGATCAGCTTCTCTAAAGCCATTCTGGCGATTTCCCTTCTTATAGGATCATAGCCAGAAAGTATCACCGCCTCTGGAGTATCATCCACTATCACATCGATTCCCGTAGCGGTCTCGAATGAGCGGATGTTTCTTCCTTCCCTGCCGATGATGCGTCCCTTCATCTCCTCGTTAGGGAGGTTTACCACGGATACTGTGGACTCCACAGTATGGTCTGCCGCACATCTTTGGATGGCGGAGATGATGATGTTTTTCGCCTCTTTCTCCGCGGTCTGTTCTGCCTGCTCTTTGATCTCCTTTATCAACTGAGCCGCCTCCTGGCGGGCTTGGCTCTCCAAGTTCTCCAACAATAGCTTCTTCGCCTCCTCTGAGGTCATCTGGGCTATTTTCTCCAGTTGTTTGTTCTGTTCAGAGATCTTCCGATTCAATTCATCGCTTTTAGCCCTAACTGCCTTCTCTCTGGCGTAAAGAATCTTATCCCGATTCTGGATATCCCTTTCTTTTTTGGTTAAAATGTCCACCTTTCGATCCAGGTTTGCTTCCCTCTCCGAAAGCCTCTTTTCCATTCTATGGAACTCAGCCTGTTTAACCTGGAGCTCTTTTTCAAAATTGAGCTTGGCTTTATACCATTCATCTCTTGCCTCTAAGATAGCTTCCTTCTTCTTGATTTCCGCTTCCTTCTCTGCCTCTTGGATAATCTTCTTTGACAGCTCCTCAGCTTTTTTTAGCTTGATCTCTCCTATTCTCTGGCTGATGAACCATCCCAAAAGGAAGGTTAAAATTGCCACGCCAGAGATGATAATGATAGTCATCAAGTTGCTCATAACCGTCTCTCCTTACCCGTGGGTCTTGCTGACCCTATATGAAAAAACCCCACTTGTTTTTTTGAATTTTGCCTTTGGCAGAAAAGTAAGTCCTTTAAAAAATCTTCTGCCCTGGCAAAAATCAAACGACAGAAGTGGGGAACAAAAACAAAAAGGAGTTTTTAGAAATCTTTCTGGCCGATCTTGCTATCCAGCTGTTCTAAAAGTAGCTGTGACCTTTCCTCTATGCTCTGAAGTTTTTTCTTTTTGTCTTCTCTTTCTTTGAACAACTCATCGGTTATATTCATGGCTGCCAAAACTGCCACCCTTAAAGGTAGCTTGTTGGATAACTTCTCCGCCACCTCCTTCATCTTTTTATCTACATATCTGGCAACCCTCTGGATGTAAGATGCGTCTGTATTTCCTTTGATAGGATAATCTTCACCAAAAATGTTAACTTTAACCGATTGCTTTTTTTCGTCCATAAGGCCAAATTAGCGGAAAAAGATTTCCAAATTTCCTTTTTGTTTATTCCCCACGTGTTGAACCACTTAGTTAAAACTCTCAATTAAAATGTTACGAAACTTAAGCTTAGTTTGTGAACACAATTTACTTGCAGTTTAAGAAAACTTTTTGGCATAAATCTCTCTATTTCTTTTCTGTTAATTCATTTTGCCTTTTGAAGTAAGAACATGCTCAATTGGGTTTTTTCAGCTACCTCTGCTCGTCAAAATCTTCCACTTTCGGCTTCAAACCTTACTAACTTCTCTAAAAGCTTGCTTAACCGCCTTTTGACCTCCTTCTTTTTCTCGATGAAATCTCTCTCCTTGATGGAGAGTTCATTTTTCAATCTTTCCGCTTCCCGGCTTAAGTTCTCGCTGTTTTTTTCAAAATTGCTCACCTGATCTTCTAACTTCCTATAGGAGGAGGTAATCTGTTGATTCTCTTCTCTGAGTCGGTCGATCAACTCCACCGCCTTTTTTATCTTTTCCTCCAATCTTTCAAAATTTTGCAGTTGCATGATAGCCCTTTTTCGAGAAGCTCAGTAAGAAGCTTAAAGATACAGACACAAGTTTTTATAAACAGGGAAACAAAAAATTATTTAGGTAATCCTTCCCTATTATCTTCTCAGAGTGGCACCGAAGCTTTTTTCCAGCCCTGAGATCACCTTTCGATGAATTTTTTCCACCTCCTCTTCCGTTAAAGTTTTATCATGTGCACGATAACGAATGGAGTAAGCTAAACTTTTCTTTCCAGTTGGAATCTGCCTTCCTTTATATACATCAAACAAGGTGACCTTCTCCACCATATCCCCACCCACCTCTTTTATTTTATCCCCTATCTCCTTTGAAAGCAACCTCTGATCCACCACCACCGCTATGTCCCGATCGACCGGAGGGAATTTAGGAAGGATGGAAAATTTTGGGCTTTTCGGCACCAGAACAGCCAGCTTCTCAAAATCCAGCTCTGACCAGAAAAC
>JAOZNS010000031.1:0-12507 GCA_029933635.1 Candidatus Zixiibacteriota bacterium
TCCTAGCCACAAGAGAGGTCAAATCAAATTGTTGATAATCATAATCAAGCAACTACAAATAGTGAATAAACTTATGTTACAGTGCACTATTTTTGTCTCCAAGATGCAAGCAAAACTTTCCTCAAATAATAATTGACAACAGTGTTATTGATTTTATATATTGAGCCAGGCTGAAAAGTCAGAAGACAAAACATCCTGGGAGGAGGTGAATTCTATGGCAATGAAGATCACTGAGGAGTGCACCGCATGTGGCCTTTGTCTTCCGGAGTGTCCTCAGTCGGCAATCAGCGAAGGTGACATATACGTGATCGATCCCGATAAATGCACGGAATGTGAAGGGATCGAGGGAGGATCGAAATGCGTAGCCGTCTGTCCGGTAGAATGCATTGAGAAAGCTACCTAACACAAAAAATCATATGATCGAAAAAGTGCGCCGATGTGAGCATAGAGAAACCTACCCTTGCCTTCGGCGCACTTTATTTATGGAGCGTTTACAAAATCCTATCTCCGGTGTGAAAAAAGAAAACGCCCATAGATATGGGGACGTATAAAGATGGGACTGAAGAAAGAGAAGACCTTAAAAATATGGGTAAGTATCGATTTCTGGATGACATAGCGATAGCAGATGCGGCTTTCTGTGCTGAAGCGGAAAGCTTGGAGGAACTGTTTGAGACCTGTGCACAGGCAACTTTCGAGGTAATGGCAGACCCCAAAACCATCGAGCATGAGTATAAGGAGGATGTGGAACTGGCAGGTGAAACTTTAGAAGAGCTGTTGTTTGACTGGCTGGCAGAGCTCATTTATCTCAAAGACTTAAAATCGGTGCTTTTTGGTAGATTTGACATTCGGATACAGAAAAAGGATGGCTACCGTCTTTCTGCTTCTCTCTGGGGGGAGCCAATAGATCAAAAAAAACATAAGGTCAAGGTGGATGTGAAGGCGGTCACCTATCATCTTCTACAGGTGAAGAAAACCGACGATAAATGGACCGCCAAAGTTATATTGGATACGTGACCGCAAATTCAAAGGCTTAAATTAAGGATAATGATCCGAAAGTCGATGCTTGAACTGAAGAAAGCTTAAAAGGAAAAAGGCGATGAGCAAGTTTAAGGCATCGATTTTTTAAGTTGCTTGGTTAATCATATGGCTTACTTTCAAAAAATGAGGTGATGTCATGCAGATGAAAAAAATCCAGGAAGGCATATGGGAGATTCCGAAAACTGAAAAAGAGGGAATGAGGGTGCCGGCAAGAATTTTAGCTTCTGACAAATTGATGGAGATAATGGATAAGGGGGTATTTGATCAGATAACCAACGTAGCTACTCTTCCTGGAATTCAAAAGTATGCCTTATGTATGCCGGATGGACATTGGGGTTATGGATTCCCCATCGGCGGGGTGGCTGCCTTCTCCACCAAAGATGGGGTAATCTCTCCTGGGGGGATTGGATTTGATATCAACTGTGGGGTCAGATTGATTCGCACCGACTTAGCCTTAGATGAGGTCGCGCCCAAGATGAATGAGTTGATGGATGCGCTTTTCAAGTCGGTCCCGGCCGGGGTGGGCTCCCGAGGGTTTGTGAGATTGACCTCCGACACCTTTAAGGAGGTCATGATCAACGGGGTAGACTGGTGTATCGAGCACGGATACGGCTGGCAGGAAGATCGAGACAGGATCGAGGAGGGCGGACATATGAAGGGAGCCAACCCCTCCAAGGTTAGCCACAAGGCTATCTCCAGAGGAATCGATCAGTTAGGAACCTTGGGATCGGGGAATCATTACTTGGAGGTTCAGGTTGGACTCACCGATCAGATCTACGATCCAGAAGTTGCCAGAGTTTTTGGAATAAGCAAGCCCAACCAGATTTTCGTGATGGTGCATTGTGGCTCCAGGGGATTCGGTCACCAGATTGCCACAGATTACCTTCAAATATTCTTAAGCGCCATGAAAAAATACGGGCTGAAGATATTGGACCGGGAGCTCGCCTGCGCCCCCTTCAATTCGCCCGAGGGACAAGATTATTTTGGCGCCATGGTTTGCGCAGCCAACTCCGCCTTTGCAAATCGGCAGGTGATCACTCACCGAATCCGGGAGGCATTCAGCCAAGTATTCGGCAAAGATGCAAAAGAACTGGGGATGCACATCATCTATGATGTAGCTCACAATATCGCTAAAATTGAAAAACATAACATCGACGGGGAAGAAAAAGAGGTTATCGTTCACCGCAAAGGTGCCACCCGTTCTTTCCCCCCAGGCAATCAAGCTATAACTCAGATCTACAGAGATGTGGGGCAACCGGTGATAGTGGGGGGATCCATGGAAACCGGCTCATATCTTCTGGCAGGAACCCAGAAGGCTTTCGAGATGACGTTCGGGTCCACCTGTCATGGAGCAGGAAGGGTCATGTCCCGTATGGCGGCAAAAAGGAAGGTGAGAGGAACCGAATTAAGGAAGAGGATGACCGAAAGGGGTATGGTGGTTCGAGCGGTCTCCATGTCGGGACTGGCTGAAGAAGCTGGA
This sequence comes from Candidatus Zixiibacteriota bacterium, assembly GCA_029933635.1. Classification (GTDB taxonomy): domain Bacteria; phylum Zixibacteria; class MSB-5A5; order MSB-5A5; family SM1-73; genus SM23-73-3. The sequence goes on from JAOZNS010000031.1 coordinate 2,519, forward strand.
CTTGCTTATAAGAACATAGACGAGGTGGTCAAGGCGGTAGATAGCCTGGGCATATCTAAAAAGGTCCTCCAATTAAGACCCCTAGGAAACATCAAGGGATAAAAGAATGTATCCCTGCTGGGAGTTTAACTCATCTCGTCAGATTTTGAAAAATACCTCAATATCGGGAAATGCCAACGATGAAGAAACCGGCTCTTTAACTCTTCTAACAAAGTCAACTACCCCCGACTATAAGTCGGGGGCTTGGAATCCCAAATGGGCTGAAGTTACCCTACAACCAGTTTTTCAAGCCTCTGACCTTGCAGTTGTTTCCCCCTCTTTTCTAAAGAGGGGACCGGGGAGATTAAAATCCCCCTAAGGGTTCCCCTTTACTAAAGAGGGAATTTAAGATCTACCCTATTTTACAGAAGTAGAAATCTGACATGCTACTTGATCATACTCAAGTCTTGGCCTAAAGGTGAGGGTTTTTCTTCCATTCCCCGAAGAGGACGATAACTACTCGATCTTAAATATCATCCATATTTTCCCACTCACCATACAGATTCTCCAGATTTTCTAAAAGCTCTTTCCTTTGCTGGTTTAACTCTAAAAGCTTTTGCCAATCGGTATAGACTTCTGGCGTAGAGACTAAGTGATCTATCTCTTCAATCCTCTTTTCAAGCTCAAAGATCTCCTTCTCTATCTGATATAAGTTTCTTTTTTTGATCTTAGATTTAGTTTTCTTGGCAAGTGTTTGCTTCCTTCTTTGCTCTTTTTCATCTTTTTGATCCTTTTTCTCTTCCTCCCTTTTCTTTTCCTCATAATAAGAATAATTGCCTGAATATTCTTTTAAGCGTCCATTCTCAAAGGCATAGATGCGACCAACCACCCTGTTGAGAAAATAGCGATCGTGGGAGACAACTAAGATGGTGCCGCCAAATCCTGAGAGCGCATCTTCCAAAACTTCTCTGGATCCTATATCCAGATGATTGGTCGGCTCATCCAAGATGAGAAAATTTGGCTTGGACAGGATCAGCTTTGCCAGAACTACCCGACTTTGTTCCCCACCGGAGAAACTTTTTATCTTTCGAAAGACCTCATCGCCACAGAATAAAAATCTTGCCAAAAAGTTGCGCAGATCGGACAAAAGCATACGAGGGCTGGCTTTCCATACCTCGTCTAAAACCGAGCTTTCTTTATCCAGACCACTGTGTTCTTGATCATAGTAGCCTATATCCAGGTTGGAGCCAAACTTCACCACCCCGGAGCTTGGTTGTTCCTTGCCCATAAGTACTCTTAGAAGCGTGGTCTTGCCGCAACCATTAGGACCGATTAAGCCCACCCGATCATATCTTTCGATGGAGAGGTGCACATCTTCAAACAAGGTCTTCTCTCCAAATCTTTTGCTCAACCCTTCTGTCCAGATGAGCGTTCTAAAACTGCGCTGGGTGGGAGCAAACGAGACTTTTATCCTCTTGGTTTTAGTTTTTGGTTTTTCCAGCCTTTTTAACCTCTCCAGCGCCTTTCTTCGAGATTGTGCCTGCTTCGTCTTCTGTCCGGCTATATTTCTTCTAATAAAATCCTCTGTTCTAAGAATATATTCCTGCTGAGCTTCATATTCTCTTAAAGCTTTTTCCAATCTTTCAGCTTTCTTTTGTTGATAGGCGGAGAAGTTGCCCACATATCTTTGAATGTGTCCATCCTCCAGCTCTATCACCTCATGAATGACCCGATCTAAGAAATACCGATCATGAGATACCAAAACCACCGCTCCGGGAAACTCAGAGAGATACCTCTCCAGCCATTCGGTTCCTTCGATATCCAGATGATTGGTTGGCTCGTCCAGCAGAAGGAGATTTGGCTCGGATAAAAGAACAGATGCCAGTGCGGCTCGATTCTTCTCACCCCCGCTCAAAATATGAATGCTTTTGTTTAAGTCCTCTTTTTTGAAACCCAATCCATGAAGCACCGCCTCAATTTTATTTTCATAACTATAACCTCCCTTGTTCTCATACTCCAGTTGCAGTTGTCCGTATTTCTCCAGAAGCTTTCTGGGGTCGCTTGATTTTGACATCACCTGCTCCAGGTTTTGTAAGCTGTCATGAAGCTTCAAAAGCTGGGAGAAGGGTTTGAGCATCTCATCAAATAAGGAGAGATCATCCTCCAGTCGATATTCCTGGCGCAAAAAGCCAATCTTCAGTTTTTTGTTTCTGATCACCTCTCCCCTGTCCGGCACAAGCTCGCCGACGATGATTCGAAAAAGCGTAGTCTTCCCTGTTCCATTGGCTCCTAAAAGACCGATCTTTTTGCCTTCCTCAATCTGCCAGGATATATCTTCTAAGACCAGGTTGGTTCCGTAAGCCTTTGAGATGTTCCTCAAGCTGACCAAGGTCATCTGTTTTTCTCCTCGTCTAACAATATAGCCTGCAAACAAAATGATACGCCATCTTATTCAAGCTAATGGTGCGGAAATCTGGAGAATATGAGCGTGGAGGACTCAAGTTAACCACATCCGGTTGAAAGAAATTCAGGTTGTTCAACCTTGTTAATCTCATTTGAATAAAACGTTTTTCCCAAAAGAGTTGCTGATTCATCTGTTTTTTCTTCCATGAGTCCCTGCGAAACTGAGGTTCGGCTCAAAGTCCTCGTTGGTCTCCTCCTTCACCTCTCCCCCTTGGTCCTCACTCCATTTATGGAGAGGGGGAAACTGGTCATTTGACCCGATTGAGGGGTGAGGTTCTTAACCCTCCTTCTGTTACAAGAATTTCCTTCAACCAAAATGGAGAAGATCCTTAAATTTTTTTTCTTATCCCGGACGAACGGGCGCTTTCGTCCGCGAGTCTGCTTCAAAAATTCTTTCAACTAAAATGAAGAGGACCAAATAAAAAGTCAACTGCCTCCGCCTATAAGTCAAGGGCTTGGAATCCCAAATGAGCTGAAGTTACCTCACAACCAGTTTTTGAAACCTCTGACCTGGTAGTTGTTTCCCCCTCTTTTCTAAAGAGGGGACCGGGGAGATTAAAATCCCCCCTTTAGGGTTTCCCTTTACTAAAGGGGGAATTTAAGATCCACCCTATTTTACAGAAGTAGAAATCTAACATGCTACTTGATCATACTAAAGGCGAGGGTTTTTCTCCCCTTCCCAGAAGGGGACAATAAAAGCTCCCGCGGCTGGACTCGAACCAGCGACAGGGTGGTTAACAGCCACCTACTCTACCAACTGAGTTACGCGGGAACGCCTCTTATTCTTATCGGAACGAAAATATATAAATGCCCAAACGATTGTCAACAAAATTTTATACTTGTGAAAATCTAATTTTGTTGGCTGAGGGTCTTGCTTACCGATTTGATTAATTCACCAGCGGAGATGGGCTGGAAGCTTGTGAGAGAAAGGCGATGACCTGGTTTGGACAAACCGATGCACGATTATTTATTTGGATTCATTCAATTTTAAATTCTTCAGCTCCTGATTGAGCCTTTCGATTTCAAGCCGAAGTTCCTTCACCTGTTGCTGTAGTTGATCCAGCAACCTCTCATCCAAAAACCCTTGCACCTTCTCCTGCGCGGTAACATTGGCGGTGTGAACAGAAAGCTCAGGATCCGTTTGCCAAGAAAGCTCATAAAGAGGTTTTGCTTCTCCCAGAACAGCAAAAAGCTTTTTTATCCTGCCACCTCTTAAAATCTTCAATTCCACATTTTCACCTGCCTTCCTTTGGGCAATGAGGTGGCGAATATGAGCCACGTTTTTAACCTCTGTTCCTGCAAATTTGATGATAACATCGCCTTCAGAAAGCCCAGCCTTTTCTGCAGGACTTCCCTTCACCACCTGGGCTACCAACACGCCGGTTTCAAGATTATATTTGTCCGATACCCTCCGGCTTAAATCCTGAGGATAAATCCCTAAATATCCTCGTCGGACGCTTCCATGTTTGATAATTTCATCGGCAATCGCCTTAGCCTTATTTATGGGCAAAGCCAAACTTACCCCTGAGGAAGGAATTTCGATCTCCCGTGGCGGGATGATGATCGTCCCCTTCATGCTCTTCTCATAAATCTTGATTGCGCTGATGTAAGAGGGCTCAGACAACTTGGCTGATACCAGACCGATCACCTTGCCATATGTATCCAGCACAGGACCGCCGCTGTTTCCCGGGCTGACGTTGGCGCTCATCTGAATAAATCCATCCTCTCTTACCCCATTAACCAACCCCAATGCTACAGCATTGGGAAGCCCGTATGAATTCCCAACCACGGTAAGCCATGATCCCACCCTCACCTTATCCGAATTTCCCAATTTAGCTGGCGTCAATCCAGTTACGTCCACCTTCAGAACAGCCAGATTTTGGTGTCTATCTGTTCCCACCAATCTTCCCTTTAAAGATTTTCCATTGGGCAAGGTTACCTTAAAATTCTCCATTCCCCCCACAACGCTGGCGGTTGTAAGAATATATCCATCAGAGGTGTACACGATACCAGAGCCGACGAACGTGGAAGGAAAGTTTCTCACTTTGCCTTTAATGGTGGGGCTTTCCGTCTCAATGGTGACCAAGGAAGGTTTAATGGACTCCACCAGACTGGTGATATCCTCCTCCAAGGAAGATAAGACCTTTCGCTGGGCATAGCCTGGCCCGAACAAGCTCAAAAGAAAAACGCCAAATACCAGTCCTGTTAGCCAAACCGGATATCTAAATTTCATTTTCGGCTCCTTTTAAACCTGCATCCCCCAATTTGTCTTTGATTGAAGGGTGTCGCTCACTTAATGGTAACTTCATTAAATCCTTAAGATTTTTCTCTTATCAAGAATCCCGGCAGTTAAAATTGCAAATAACCTTAATCCCTAAAGAGGTCTTAATCAATATCAATAGCTCTTCAAAAATCTCTCCTCTGAGATGCAAACTGGGTTGACATAACTGGAAGGATATAAAAACTGTCCCTTCCCCTCAGGTTGGTGAAAGAGGACCTCCTTTCGATTACAAACCTTTTGTATAAATCCTCCGGTCGAATCCATCCATCCTCCCCTCTGTTTGCCGGGATGGTGAACTTATCGATCACGAAGGTTTTAGCTCTGCTTGCATAAGCCTTCACCGCTTTCTCTAATCTCTTTTGATATAGCGAATCTACCATCTTCCCGGAGCTTACCAAGCTTTGATTCTCCTTTCGTCCTTCGTTTTGGGACAGGTATTTCTGATAGATGGAAGTTTCCTTTGGACCGAACATAATCACCCAAGCTAAGATCACCACTGAAATCGCACCAGCCAAAGCCCATCTTATTCTCATGGATGGGAAGATTTCGTGTAGAAAGCGGATCCACCAGTTTTTTGACTCCGGAGCAGTTTCTACAGAAGGAAAGTCCCGAATCTTTATTAGAAGTTTTTCATCAAAATCAGTTGAAGGAACCAAGGTTTCCAAACCTTCCCGCAGCATAAGGATGACCTTTTCCGTCTGTTCCGCCTCCTTAGCACATTCGGGACAGCTCTCCAAGTGGATTCTAATCTCTTGCATCCTTTCTATGGAAAGCTCCTGCCTAAAATAGCCAAATAGGTCTCGGCGAACTTTTCGACAGCTCATATTGCTCCTTTATTTTTGGCTTCAACTTATTTTGTAGCATCAGCCGGGCCCGATTCACCCTCGATTTCACAGTGCCCAGAGGTACCCCCATACATTGGGACATCTCCTCATAGGAAAGGTGATTGACCTCCCTTAATAAAAAAGCTTCGCGATACTTGGCAGGCAGGGAGGCAATAGCTTTCTCCAGGATGGAGCTTAAATTGCAGCTGTTTCCCTGGGGATAAACTGCAAACCGGTGATCGTCTTTTACCAAGTCTATTCCAAAGAATTTAAACCTTTTCTTTCTTTTCAACTCATTTCGACAAAGGTTCAAGGCTATGGTATAAATCCATGTGGAGAAGGCATATTTTGAGCTGTATCTTTTCTTCTCCTTAAACACCCTCAAAAAAGTCTCCTGCAAGATGTCCTCAGCCTCCTGTTTGTTTTGCAAAATCCGATAGATAAGATTAAACAATCGCACCTTATACCGATCCACCAAGGCGGAAAAGGCGTCCACATCTCCAGCCATGAGCTTGGTCAAAAGCTCCTTATCAGTAGGATCGGAGACCCGCCGATTTCGGTTCGGCGCTTGGTGTCCAGTCGGCACTCTCTTTCTCCTTTTCCTGAAAGATATACAATCCAAACTTATAAAAGTTCCTTAGTCTTAGTCGTTGCAAACAGATTCTTAGGTAATTTTTGTTCTAAGTATGAAAAAGCAGGAGTGTCTTGTGCTTTATCTTTACTACGGCATTTCAAAAGGAAAGTTTTGAGGAGAAACAGGTGGGTTCGTCTCGGAGGGCATCTTCAATAAAGGTCTACCCAACTGAATGCTCGAAATCTGAACCTTTGGGGAACGTGAGGATGATCACGTAAAAGTTAGCCCTCCTTTGGCTAAAGACGATAAGCTATCGAGACAAATATTCGGTCAAAGGTGTATTCTTCCAGCAGATTCGGGGTGAAGTCTTTAAGCTCGTAGGAGCCGTGAGCCCAAGCTAAATCTAAGGTCATAACCTGATCTATCAAAAATCCAATTCCACCTGTGAAGACACTCCGATCCTTTTCTATCAGACGAGATTTATAAGGCAAAGGATCTCGGTAAAACCCAGCTCTCAGGCTGGTTCCAATCTGAGGGATGCGGTATTCTATCCCCAGATGAATTCTAAGGGCATCTGTGTAGGTATCTTTAATCTGACGATTGGCCTCCGCTAAGTCTTCCAATCTCTTATATTCCATCTGGGTCCAGTCGGTATAGTCTACCTCTCCAGCCAAAGTAAGATCGTTCAGATTAAAGGCGAAGCCTGTTCCAAAGCTGAAAGGCAGGGAAACTTTATATTCAGAGCTTCCATAGTCATACTCTGACCCGGTATCTGTCTCGGTAAGCTGAGTCCAGTCTTCTTCAATGGTGTAAGTGACGGGTGACTGAACGGTTCCGCCAAGAACGAAATATTTATTAGGTTGTATCCTGAATCCAAATTTAGCATTCAGTCCTGAATAACGATCTTTAATGGCATCATCATATCTGACCATATGGGTCGGGGCATTCCGCTCATATAGCCAGGTATAATTATCCTTTCCGGTCCACAGGTTCAGCGCTCCCCCAACGGAAACATTAGGTGAGACATCAATGGCAGCGCCAAAGGACCACAGATAAAGTCCGCCAGATTGAGATTCGATTCCCCTCTCCTCAAATCCATCAATTGAACCATCATCTCTGAATTGCATTATCTTGTCAAAGCTTTTTACTCGATTCACTCCTAAGGCAAAGACCAAGCTCCCCCTATACGTTGGAACTGGCAAGACCACATTCGCCGAGCTGAAACGAGTATTGTTTTGAAAGGAACCATTGTGCTGGGATAAAAGATCCCATCTGGTTTTGTTACCCATTCTCTGATGAGTAAGTCCTCCTGAAAATTCAATTCGGGTAACCCTGGCCAAACCAGCTGGATTATATACCAGACTGGTAGCATCGTTAGCCACCGCGATATATGCCCCTCCCATTCCCAGAGCCCTGGCACCCACCACAAAGAAATTTCCTGCGGTGGCTTCATCCACCAGATAATCGTCCTGGCTATAGACGTTCGAGGTTAATAAAAGAACGATACATATACCAAACAATCCTGAAAGGGGGAATCTAAATTTCATATCCATACCTCGATCTCATCAAAGATGTTTAAATCGCCTCTGTGCTTCTGAATTGAGAAATCTAAAAATACTACTATGGTTGACTTCTACTCCTTTCTTCTTCTCTTCGCTTTTTTCGCCTTAGATTCGTGTTCCTTCTTTTTCTCTTGATTTTGCTCCATTTTTATGGCTTTAGGCTTGGTTTCCTTCCTTAGCTGTTGTGGCTTTTCTCCTTTGGCAGGATTGGGGTTGACATAAGGCAGTGGGGGATTTCCTTCGGGGCGAACATAGGGTGGCTCAAGCCCCCTTCTCCTTTCCGCCTTTTCTGTACTTTTAGGAATATATTCACCATCGTCATAATAATAGCCATCATCCCACCAATACCAATCCCACCACCAGGGATAAGCATAATAGCGTCCCCAGCGCGGATAGCTCCAGTAATAGTCGGGGTAGTAACCATAGTAGAATCCATAGGGGTATCGGTGATAATCCCAGTGACAGTCCGTGCAGTGCTCCCGGTAGTATCGTCCGGTATGCTCAATTTTCTCACCCTCTTCTCCCTCAACTCGCGGATGAGTAAGCACCGTGTAGCATCCGATTCCCATCGTCCCCAGGATCACCAGAAAGATGCCTAAAAGAACGATTTTTTTCTTCATCTTTGATAATCACCTCAATAAAGATTGGTTGCCTTCTGGGTATATATCTTTTCCTTTTATATATCTACGAGCGATCGTTCAAGATAAGATAACCCTCATCTTCCAAAGGATAAAGAAACCAAACACATAAACCACGGTCAAGCCCTATTTGATAATCTTTTTTAACTCAATCTAAATCCATGGGACCATCTGTTAAAAATTGCTGTTGGTAGGTTTGTCATCAGAACGACTCAAAGTAAACGATCCTGAAACCTCTTCCCCAGGTGCTCACGTCCTTTCGGTTCAAAAGTAAGTTTTTCAGTTCAAACTGCAAAAACAACTTTTCGGAAAAAATCCACTGAATTCCCGCATTCAGATACCCATATCCTTGACCAAAAAGTTCCTTTGCCTTATCATCGTTTGTGCCCAAGTCATACTCTGCCACCACCCCTAAATTATCCCCCAGCCTGAAGTCAGCCCCAAAAAATACAGCTATGTCTTTGTCCTTATCATCGTTCTCCAAACTATAATTTGCTCCAACATGGAACCCCACAGGAACCTCCCCCATGGTGTAACCTTTGCTGATGACCGCATAAAACCCCTTTGATTTATAGGTATATCTATTTAAACTATCGTCATAAGCTCCATCACCCTGAGAGTCGTAACCTATCACAAAGGCGGGGAGAGCCCAGCTTTCATTGATTAATCTGTATTTTGCGGCGAACTCGATTCTGGGGTTCCAATCTGGTTCCCCTTCGCCGATAACGTTCTCTCCACCAAAGGACATCCCTACCATGAACCTTCTCATCAAGCCGATGTCCAGACCAAAAACTACCCCACCCTCAGGATATATTCGAATATCAAAATCAAAGCTGGCCCGCGGCAAAAGACCAGCGGTAGGACAATCAACCAGCCTTCGAGGCTGTAGGGGAGAAACCTTTGGCGACTGAGTGGTCATCTGGCTTTCCTGAGCAAATGTTGATAAGTTGAACATAAACAAAAAAGACAAAATTAGTTTTCCTGTTCTGTTTCTCATCTCTCCCTCCTCTTTCCGATGAGCGACTATCCTTTTACGCCTTTTGCCAAATCTAAGCAATTCCCTTTGATTAGTCAATCAAAAAGAGGAGATATCGCCTGCAATCATAAGAACGAAAGAACGTTTCTTTCATCACATAAAAACAAATTTCGCCAGCTTTTCACTAACCCACATAGCAGGTCTCTTAATACAAAAGCAATTAATGTGCCAGCAAAACAAAAGCCACTTGCTTTAAAGCAAGTGGCTTTTGTTTAAATGAATTATGGTCACCAACCAGAAGTTAGTATAAAGCCCTCATTTCTAATTGAGCGCACAAATATTGTCCTTGGGTTGAAGTTTTTTGTGCAGATCAGGCTTGATATTTCTCGTAAAAGACTATCTCCTCCAGCTTCTTCCTTGGCTTTGGATCCGGATGGAATTTGGGATAGCCAAGGGGCATGATCTCCACCACCCTCATCTCCTCAGGGACGTTCAATATCCTTTTCACCTCATCCTCTTTGAACGCTCCGATCCAGCAGGTTCCTAACCCCTCCTCTACCGCCTGAAGGCTCATATGATCCATGGAGATCGCCACATCTATGGTATAGGCTGGCTGACCACAGGAGAGAACATAGTCAACCATTGTGGCGCACCCCACAATTATCACCGGTGCCTCAGCGATGAAATACTGT
>JAOZNS010000031.1:12517-18051 GCA_029933635.1 Candidatus Zixiibacteriota bacterium
CGCCACCTTCTTCCTCAGCTCCTTATCCCGGACCAACACATACCGCCACTCCTGACGGTTTTTGGCGGAAGGAGCCAGCCTTCCCGCCTCCAGGACCCGCAAAAGCTTATCCTCCTCGATCGGTTTATCCTCAAAACTTCTAATGCTCCTCCTGCGCTTTATCGCATCAAAAACGTTCATATTTTATCTCCTTTTATCAAAATCTCTATTTTTCCTCGAATCTGAAACACCTTCCTTACAGAGCTTGAGCATCTCAAAATTCTCTTGCTTATCTTTGGACAGTTTTGAAGATACCATTTAACACCGGGGTTGAAGCCCTGTTTACAATATTATTGGTTTATTAGTGTTAGTAAAAAATGGTGGGGCTCCTTAAATTAACCAGGGTGACCCTATCTAATCCTTAAACTTCTTCCACCTTTCAAACACCTCCAAAATTTTCTCTTTTATCTCCTGAGTCACCTTATTCATATATGACTTGGCTCTTTTCTGATCGAATTCAGGAAAACCTTCGTTTTCTTTATAAATAAGGATGGAACCCGGAGAGGGAACACAATACATTCCATTTCTTTGCAAAAACACCATATCCTTTTTATATATTTCCTTTCTGACCAACCTCTTATCTATCGCCAGAACCGCAGCATTTTCGTCCAATCCAGCATGTCCACCAGTTTCTCCGAAGAATTCTTTGGTTAACTTTTCACACAGAATCCACCAATGAATCACCATCGCCTTTGCTTCCTTTTCTCGATGGACCCTCATAACGGCATTTTTCAATTCATTGAAATGTCCGCCGTGTCCATTCATAACTACAATTTTAGAAAACCCTTTTTCTGCCAAGGAAAACAAAATCTCCGAAAGATAGCTTTCGAAGACGGAAGAGCTCACGGAAAGAGAGCCAGGGTAGGAATAAAGCGTTCTGGTTATTCCATAATAAACCGGCGGAGCTACGATCGCATCCAGCTCATCTGCAATTTTTTCACAGATGAACAACGGAATGGAGACATCCGTGCCCAGATTGGTTACTCCATGAGCTTCAATGGTGCCCACCGGAAGCAAAACCGTATTGATCTTTTTGGGCACCATATCACCAAATTCCATCCAGTTCATCTCTTCCAATTTAAGAGGCATATTCGATCCTCGGGAGTGTCAGATTATGATTACCCGCTCACAGCTAAAAAGAATTGACAGATTAGGATGAAACTATGGTTGCCCTTACAGACGAAGGCAGATCCGCCTTTCGGGGGTAACACCATCCCCGCCTTTCAAACAATCCATCAATTAACCAAAACCTTTCTTTTGCCAAAACTGCTCGGATTTACCGTTTATATTCCAGCACATATATGGTGGTCTTCTCCGGGAGGCTCTCTTTGGTGAAGCTCACCCAGCCCTTGTCTACCCGAACCACGTTCTCCTTCCCTTTGAGAAATTCATCTACTCCTGCGATGGGGAAGTTTTCACCCAAAAACGGGGTCTTGTAATGCATCGGTATGACCACCTTGGGCTTCAAGCTGTCAACGACTTGGGATGCGGTGCGGGCATCAATAGTATAATATCCACCTGTTGGCACAAAAAGGATATCCACTGTTCCTATCTGGTTTATCTGTGAGTCTGAGAGCGCAACTCCCAAATCACCCGCATGGACAAACTGCATCCCAGCCAATTCCCAAACAAAAATCGTATTCTCCCCCCTTTGGCTCCCCTGTGTCTCATCGTGGAATGAAGCAATGCCTTTAAACTTTATCCCCTTAACCTCCCTTTCTCCCACCCCCTTTATCACCTCTGGACTTCCACCAATCACAGATACACAGCTATGATCAAAATGATCATGTGATACCACACATATATCCGCAGACTCATCTGGCAATGGATAACCTACGGTGCTATCAAAGGGATCGGTCACTATCTTTATCCTATCATCTAAGGAGATCAGAAAACAACTATGACCTAACCACTTTATGCTCACTTCACCTTTCTGTGTCATCTTTTGCTCCTTTCTGCTTTTAGATCACTCACCCATCTCCTTTTGCATAAGACAAAACTTAATTTTTAACCTTCTAAAAACTACAGAATTTGCTGAACCTCATTTACCAAGTTCCTCAAAATTCTTCTTTTGAGATCCTGTAATAAAGATCCAGCTGAGACGAATAAAAGACCAGTCGAAAGAAAGAAACAAACACGACCAAAAGTTGTTGAATCAAAAATAAAAGAAAAATGGAAAAACCTGTTTGGGGCATTGCCTTCATGGCTTTATCAAGTCCCAGATACATAAAGATCGCTACAGCCAAAATTGCGCTCAAAAAATAATATAAACTTAAAACTCCAAGTTTGTTTGTCAACAGAAATTTGAAAGTTTTTCTTATCACCCTTATGAAGCCCTGACCAAAATTTTCCACAAAAAATATCTTAAGGTAATCGCCGATCATATTTACCCAGAAAAACAAAATTAAGCCTACGGCAAGCCTGCTCAGCACTTTCCAGGACGACAGGTCCCATAGGTTTGCTTTTCCTGCGGCTGAATCAAAAATCAAAGAGAAGATCACAAAAACAAAGAATGCAATGAGGTAAAGCACCAACAGGAATAGGAAAATTTTAAACATACCCCAAAAATATTTTCCACAGTAGCCAAAGAATCTTTCCATCCTTGAATTTAACCCTTGATTTTTGACCCGATCGCGCAAGACCCCCCAGAAGCCTCCGGACAGAAAGATGAACACCAAAAGGCCCAGGCCACAACTTAATATAAACATGATAAGATAAACAAAAAGGGCTTGTCTCCAGTGATAAACAAAATCAACAAGAAGCGAAGGATCAAACCAGGTGAGAAGATTGGATGCTTTTGCATTTCTGGCAAAGCTTGCTGAGAACATCATATATAAAGGCAAAAGCAATGCCAAGGAGAATACGATTTTGAAAAGATACAGAATTCCGACTAAAAACTTATTTTCCCAGACACCGCTGAAGCCTTTCATCGTCGAAGTTATAGCCTGCCTCATCCTCTATCCCCTTCCTGTTTCCTTAAACCATTCAAGATGGAAACACTCCAACCTTTTAGAAACAAGTTAAAAGATGTAGCAGAGTCTCCAAGCAGAAAAGAGAATGGGTAAAGAATTTCATCAGCAACCTCTCATTTGTCTCTGCGGAGAGGCTATTGTTGTTGACGTTTATATCTAAGGCGATTTTGTTCTCTGGATCGATGATGGCTGATTTAATTTTTGATTCTGCTTCGATCTCGATTTTGTGCCATCTTTCTTTGCCATCCCAGAGTTGGTGAATCCTTTTCCCATCTTCCAGCACTATTTCCACCCCCACGGGAATGATTACATCGCCCAATCTTCTAACTAAAATTCTATTCTGATACCTTCTTTTCTCATCTTGGCCTTCCAGATGAAAACTCTCTATGCTCTCCACCCCATAGTCACAGAGCCCGGTTTCGAAAAGTAGCTGTTTTAACCAAAAGCTTGTCCCCTCTCCTGCCATCTCATTCACCAGTTGAACGAAGTCCTGGGTGCAAGGATGTTTAAACCTGTATCTTCGAAAATATTCCTTTAAAAGCTTCTCCATCTTTTCCTGGCTAAGATAATTTTTCAGAGTTTCCAAGACCAAGGAGGCTTTGGAATAGACGTTGGTTCGATAACTCAAAAAGTTTTGAAATTCCCAAGAATCTTTGACTATGGGGTCACTGCTGGGATCCAACAGATATCCCAGCTTGGCCAGATTCAAATCACTAATTTTTATCTCCCCCCAGTGGACCAGATTGGCTTTTTCTCCAAATCTTTGTTCCAGCGCTCTCCTTTGAGAGAAAACGGCGAAGCCTTCATCCAGCCAGGCTTCCTCAAACTCATTGGATGCCACCATCCCATACCACCACTGGTGAGCCACCTCGTGAAATATGACCATCGCATCCACCCTGATCTTTTCTGAAGGCAATCTGGATGGAGAGACGGTTATAAGGGTGGGATATTCCATAGCTCCTCCACCAAATCCAATTTTGGTATCCACCAAGGTGAAGTGGTCATAAGCATACCTTCCAAAACAGGTGTTATAATACTTCAGGGCAAACTCAGCCAGATCCATGATCCTTTCTACATCCTTTTGGTGCCGGGGCTTATAGAAGAAATTCAACTTTATTCCATCTACGATTCTTTCGGAGATTTGAAAATCTGGGCTTGCCGCCCAGGCGAAATCGTGCACATCCTCCGCATGGAAGACCAGCGTTTTGGTGGAGTCGACATTCTTTTGTTGTTTCACCAAATACCCGGTTGCAGCAATCACATATTCCAGCGGAACCGTGATGGAAACATCATAGGTTCCGAAGTCTGCAAAAAATTCGCTGTTAAAATGATACTGATGGGCATTCCAACTTCCTCCCTCCTCCAAGACCGCCATTTTGGGAAACCACTGCCCGATCATAAAATCATCCCCCAAATATCCAAGGCGAACGAAAAGTTCGGGCAGTTTAACCATAAATTCGATCTCCAGCTCTATTTTTTCTTGTGGACCCAAGGGAACAGGAAGGGGTAGTTTCATGATGGTCTGATCGATGATTTTTTCATCTGTTAGATCCACCCCCGGGGCGATCTTTACCTTTTCTATCTTTATAAAGCCCCGGTATTTTTCCATCTTTTTAATCTTATCCGAAAAAAAACTCTCTCTCATGAAGAGGGTGGTCTCGCTCTGGAAGGCATTGGGATAAAGATGAAGAAAAAGCGTGTCTGTGCTCTTTTTTGAGGTGTTTTTGAAAGTCAAAAGCTCTTTTCCCAAAAGTTTCTTCCCGTTGGTGTTTAGCCTTACATTTATCCGGTAGCAAGCGATTTGAGGCGCATGTGTTTCTGTAGCTGAACCAGTGGCGAGTAATATAAGGAACAAAAAGAGAAAAAAACCGAAGGATAACCTGTAAAAACAAGAAAACATATCTTCGTTCAGAGGAATTTCCAGATAGACAATTTATCGTCCAGATGGTTTAGTCTGCCTTTGCGATTTGTCGTTCCCTAAACTGGATCTTTTCCGTCAGTGAGACTCAGGTATCACTCTGCATCATATGGACCTTGAGTGAGATTTTTCCAAACCCCAATCTGGTTTAAAAATCAAAAAAACATGGTCAGAGAATAGCCCTCTTTGATAGGTCGGAACCCCTTAAGCTACCTTAAAAGAAAAATATTTCAGATTTGAGAAGGATTTAATTGTGATCATTTATTTTTTACTCATCAGAGCGCGGATGTGCTTCTCCACCGAGATGGAAAGGGATCTTAGGTTATATCCACCCTCTAACACAGATATTAACCGATCTTGACTGCACTCAGATGCTAACTTGACGATCACCTCGGTCATCTTCTTGTATCCGTTATCGGATAGATTTATTGCGGCCAAAGGATCATGTCGATGAGCGTCAAAGCCAGCGGAGATGAAGATAAAATCGGGGCAGAACTTGGAGGTGAGGGGATAGAATATGTTCTCGAATGCCTCGATATATTCTAAGTCTCCACTTCCAGCGAACATGGGCATATTGAAGGTGAAGCCTTGACCTTCACCCTGAC
>JAOZNS010000194.1 GCA_029933635.1 Candidatus Zixiibacteriota bacterium
CCTTAGCTCTTTGGGTCTTAAGATGGGCTAAAACATCCTGTCGATCAGACCCTATGATCGAGCGCCATCATTGAGTTTCTTCTCCTTCAAATAAAGTCAACCTTTGATGGGCTGTTTATATGAAATCTTTTCCCACCTCCCAAGCAATTTATAGCCACCCTCCCCTCTTTTAACTCAAAAGTTCGGCAACAGCCCCAGAATTTACACAATATCGAAAAAAATGAAGCAAAGTGGTTCAGCAAGGTGCACGATTTACAAAGAATCAATGACTTATATCCCCATGGGCAGGGGGCCGGGCTTCTCTTCCTGTCC
Organism: Candidatus Zixiibacteriota bacterium; assembly: GCA_029933635.1. Taxonomy (GTDB): domain Bacteria; phylum Zixibacteria; class MSB-5A5; order MSB-5A5; family SM1-73; genus SM23-73-3. The sequence continues at coordinate 313 of JAOZNS010000194.1, forward strand.
CATAAATCCTGTGGACAAAAGGAGTCTTTCAGAGAACTCGGTCTATAAAATTTCAGATACCAATTACGAATAGGAGACCTACCATCAGGAGAGATACATCAAACATCGCTTCAGCCAGTCTTCTCTGAAGAATTCTTTTATGCTGAATTTAAAGCAGATTCACTTAAATGCATGCCTGGTTGCCGGTAACTGCAAAGAACATCCTCGATATAAAACTTAACCTGGGTTGAACTTCATTAGACGAAAGGTAAAAGGATTTGATCAATGTGAACGTTGGAGAGACGTCACGTCCGGTAAGATTCTTGATCAGAAAAGGTGCCATTGATATTGCAATTTTCACACATTCAATTTCGTGATCAGTTTACAAGAAGGCATGGTTGAGCCACTTTCTAAAAAAAAAGTTAAAAAAGTTCTTGACAAACCCTTGAAAATATAGTATTCTCGTGGCGTTAAGAAAAAAACCAAGAACCATTGAACCTCTAAAAGTCGTGAAGGGGGTGAGTAGATGACTAAAGAGGAACTGGTTAACAGAATCGCCAGAGAAGCGAAGGTTACCAAAGCGCAAGCCCATAAAGCTATCAATGCATTCTTCGATGGGGTCACCAGTTCTCTGAAGAGAGGGAGGAAGGTCAGCTTCGTGGGATTTGGAACCTTCTCTGTGGCCAGGAGAAAAGCTCGAATGGGCCGAAATCCCCAGACCGGGGCTCCCATTCGGATCGCCGCCTCCAAGGTGCCGAAATTTAAAGCCGGCAAGCAGCTGAGGGATGCAGTGAAGTAAAGCCTGGCTGAAAAAGCGCAACTTTTGAAGGCAGGGCACATCAAAACAACTATGTGTCCCTGCCTTTTTTCTTTAAACCAGAGCTTTTAACTTCTTTTATCCATCCGGATCGATTTACCCATCTTGGATTTTGAGAGAATACCCTCCAGCACCTCGAAGAAAGATAGCTCGTCGAAAATTTAATCAAACCATGTTAACAAAATTCCTTTCCGATTTAGAACGAATGAAAGAAACAGACGGATCCACTTTTTGTGTTCAAATGAATCGATTAAGGATTTGGCGCAAAAAGAAATTAAGTAGGGGGTCACTCAAAAGGCAGAAAGAAGTTTACCGGGTTATTTTTTGTTGACAGGGTAAATTATAGTTTTAAATTATTGTTGCAACAAAAACATTTTTTCCAAAAAAGAGAAAATTCGGTGCCAGCATCAAACGCCATAGCAAATAAGAGAAAGAAAGAGGTTTTAGGAATTCTGTTGATCGCCTTGGCTCTGTTTGTTTGGCTTTCGCTTCTGACCTATGATAGGATCGGCGACAACCAGATCCTGAAAGAACACCGAAGCATACAAAGCTTGGTGAGAATATTCTCGCAAGAATTCAATAATCGGTGTGGCCCTGTGGGCGCGACCGTTTCCTATGTCATCTTTTATGCTTTGGGCTACTCTGGTTTTTTCCTCCCTCTGTTTTTTATCCTTCTCGGGATAAGTTGTTTTCCCAAGGTGAGACTCATCCTATTCTCGAAAAAGATCTTCTATCTCTTTCTTTTTGTCCTCATTCTGGGGATCCTTCTTGTGCTTCCAGCCATAAAGAACCAACAGGTGATAGATTTTTCCAAGACTACTCTGGGAGGATGGGTTTCAGCTTCTTTGGCAAAGATTTTTTTAAAGGTTCTGGGAACTGCAGGATCCTATTTGGCGTTGGTCTTCTCTTTGATCATATTGGCCGCGGTCATCATACCATTTAAACCCAGCGACTTCATCTTCTTTTTCCAAAGGATACTGAAGCGATTGAGCAATGAGGTAAAGAAGTGGCTGGAGTCAAGAAGGACTCGAAGGCAGAAAGCAAAAAGGGAGAAGGAAATTAAGGCCAGGATAAAGGCTGAAATATCTCCTCCGGTGAGAGAGATAGCTACCACTTTGCCCAAGGAGGAGAAGCTTGTCTCTCAAGTGCCTCCCCCCCAGGGGACCAAAACGTCAATCACCTTGGTGCGAGGGGAGGAAAGGGGAGGGGAGGGAGAATACCGATTCCCTCCACTGGACCTTTTAGATGATCCACCCTACGTAAAACCGACCATCTCGGAGGAGGAGCTGAACCACACCGCCAGAATTCTCAAAGAGACGCTCTCCACCTTCGGCGTGGAGATCGAGGGGGAGAAGATCGAAATCTATCCCGGTCCGGTCATAACTCGTTTTGAGTTCAAACCAGCCGCTGGGATCAAAGTGAATCAGGTGGTGAACTTAGCTGATGATCTGGCTTTAGCCATGCGGGCCCGGAAGGTAAGGATCGTGGCACCGGTCCCTGGAAAGGCAGCTATCGGGGTGGAGATACCCAACAAAAGCACGCAGACGGTTTACCTTAAGGAGATACTTACCTCTCCTGCATTTCAAAATGCTGAAGCCAAATTGAGTTTAGCCTTGGGCAAAACCTCCTTCGGTGAGCCCTTCGTAACTGATCTGGGAAAGATGCCCCATCTCTTGATCGCTGGAGCCACCGGCTCGGGCAAATCCGTGTGCATAAATGCCATAACCACCAGCCTCCTTTACCGACTCGCACCTGAGGAGATCAGGTTTGTGATGATCGATCCCAAGATGCTGGAGCTCACAGTGTATCAGGGCATTCCTCATCTGGAGAAGTCGGTCATCACCAACCCCAAGGTGGCAGAACATGTACTATCTGAGATCGTGATTGAGATGGAGCAAAGGTATAAAAGGCTGGCAAAATCTGGAGTGAGAAATATCGATGATTACAACCGAAAACAGAGGAAGGAGGATATTCTTCCCTACATCGTCATCGTGGTAGATGAGCTGGCAGATTTGATGATGTCCTCCTCCACTCGGGTGGAAGGTTTGATAACCCGGTTAGCTCAGATGGCAAGAGCTGTGGGGATTCACCTGATCTTAGCCACACAGAGACCATCGGTGGATGTGATCACCGGGCTGATCAAAGCCAATTTCTCCGCTCGTCTGGCTTTCCAGGTTGCCTCCAAGGTGGATTCCCGAACCATATTGGATGTCAACGGGGCGGAGAAGCTTTTAGGTTCTGGTGATATGCTCTTCATCGAAACCGGTCACCCCGAGCCCAGAAGACTTCACGGAGCCTACATCTCCAGCGAGGAAACTTCCCGCATCGTAGAGTTTATTAAAGGACAGAACTATTCTGTGCAACCTATGGAGATCCTGTCTGCTCCTCCCGAGGAGTCTGCCTCTGTCGAGGAAACGGAGAGGGATGAGGATCTTTTCTGCAAGGCGGTGGAGCTGGTGATCAGACATAAACAGGGGTCCGTCTCACTTCTGCAGAGAAGGCTTGCCATCGGATATCAGCGAGCCGCCCGTTTGATAGATCAGCTGGAGGAGGAGGGGGTAGTGGGTCCCTATGACGGAAGCAAAGCCAGAGAGGTGCTGGTGGATGCCTCCTTTCTGGAAAGCACGGAGTGGAAACAAAGGAAAAAGCGAGAGCACAAATAGATGAATAAAATCAGAAGGACCCTGAGTTGGTTGGTGCTTTTTTCTGTGGTTGCCTTTCTGGGGGGACAAATATCAAGCACCACCCCAGACCAGATGGCTCGTCGATTGGAGAGGAGATATCGCCTTCTTAAAACTCTCTCCATGGATTTTATCAAAATCATTAAATCGGAGGTATTCGAGACCCAGGAGAAAATCAAAGGCAAAATGATTTTTAAAAATCCGGACAAGTTCAAAATCAAGACCGAAGATCAGACCATGGTATGTGATGGGAAGTTCCTCTGGACCTATTCGGTGGAAAACCAGCAGGTGATCAAAAATTTAGTTAGTCGATCTGAAAAAATTTTCCAACCCATTCAGTATCTAACTAATTTTCGGGCAGAGTATATCCCAAAATCATTAGGGGAGGAGAAGGTCGGCCGAACCAAATGTTTTAAACTTCTACTTTCTCCCAAAAAGGAGGAGGCTTTCATAAAGAGGATGGTTCTGTGGATAGACCAAAAGAACCTTCTGGTCAAAAAATTGAAATACAAAGATTACAACGATAATGAAGTCACTTTTATCTTTTCTCACATAAAAACCAACCGCAAGATCAAGGACTCTGAATTTATCTTACAAACCCCACCCGGAGTGGAGGAAGTGGATCTGAGCAAATAGAGTTTAAAGATCGGGCTCTCTTTAGGCTTTCCGATCATAGGATAGATAACATGGAGCAAGGCAACCGTATTTTGTAGTCAAAATGTACTACAATTGTAGTAATTAAGCTACATGAAATGAGCGAACCTCTCGAATTAACTAAGTCTAAATTACGAAAAGAATTACTTAAACTATATTTCACTAATCCTGATAAGGAATATTACCTACGGGAGTTAGAACGGATTATTAATTTCCCTGTGGGAAATATTCGTAAAGAACTTATGAAATTAAAGGGGAAAGGGCTGTTTACGTTCCGGAAACAAGGCAACTTGGTGTATTACTCTTTGAATAAAAATCATCCACTTTTTAAACCGCTCAAAAATATAATATCTAAAACCATAGGAGTTGAGGGAGAGTTGAAAAACGCTTTAAGGAAAATCAAAGACATAAAAGTGGCTTTTATCTACGGTTCCTTTGCAAAGGGGACTGAAAGGATTTCCAGTGATATAGACCTATTTATAATGGGAAATGTAAATGAGGAAAAACTACTTAAGGTAATAAGCAAAATGGAGACCGCTTTAAGAAGAGAGATAAATTATGCTCTATATAGCCGAAAGGATTTTGAGAGGAAGAAAATAGAAAAAGATTATTTCATAAATGAACTGATCAAAGAACCCAAGATATTTTTAATTGGTGACAAGAATGA
>JAOZNS010000195.1 GCA_029933635.1 Candidatus Zixiibacteriota bacterium
TTTTTCATCCAAGATAATAAACAAGGGTGGATACTATCTACCTGTTTATTTACATTTTTCTTCCCCCTTTCTACCTTTCTTCAGTAGTTTTTTTGGAAATTCTTCGTGTAAGGATATAAGCGCAACGTTGAAAGCATGAGCTTTGGTAAGGTATCTCACTTTCAATTCGTTTATTAATTCAATCAATAATTTCCGCATATTGAACCCTTTTTATTTCTTTTGCCTTGTCTTTTCTCTTTCGTATATTAGGAGTATGAAAAGAAACAAAGCGTTGTTTATCTCAGTTTTTATACTCTTATGTATAAGTTTTTTCTTTATTGTTAGATTAATGCTTATCAGTTTCACATCCATAATTTCGCCCGCTTTAAGCAAAGAAAGGTGCCTTGACGTTGCAACCCGATTTTTGGAAAAAGGCAAACCGGAATCTGCCATCTATCCTTTGCTTCTGGCCATCGAAAAGGATAAAGATGACTTTCAAGCTCACCTTCTTTTAGCCAAAGCATATCATCTAACTAAGATCTATCATCTGGCTGAAAGGGAGTGTCAAACCAGCTTAAATCTTAATCCACAGAGCAAGGAAGCTTTAAAGCTTTTATGTCATATAAGATTTGAGCAGGGAAAATTAAGCTGGAAAAATAAGGATATAAAAAAAGCCATCTCTGAGTTTGTCCTCGTTCTGGAAAACGGCGAAGACCAGAGCTTAATTGACAGCATCGCCTGCCTTACCGGGGGAAGATTCAAAATCACCCGGTTGACCAACAATCTCTTCTTCGATGATGCCCCCAGCTTTTCGCCGGATGGGAGTCGAATCGTCTATCATTCCGACACCAGCTATTTTCTGGAAGATTATGGATTAAGAAAAATCCAGGTAAGGAAAAGCAGAATTTTTATTATGGATGCAGACGGGAAAAACAAAAGGAGCCTCAATCCTAAAGGAGAAGATGGATCCTCAGAGCGATTTGCCCGTTTTTCTCATGACGGAAGTTTAGTAGTATATGAAAAGGAAAACTCCTCACCTCATTTGAGTGATACCATCTTTAATCCTGATCGAGATATCTTTATTAAGAATTTATATACCGGTGAGGTAAAAAGGCTGACCCATAATGACACTTATGATGGTTTGCCCAGTTTCTCTCCGGATGATAATCAAATAATATTTGTTGGTGATCGACCGGGAGAGATATATTCGATCTACACTTTAAATTTAGAAAGTGGACGAACAAGAAAGATTGCTCCCAAAGAGAGCTGGCAGGAAAAAATCGGGTTGATCCGACGACCCAGAGAAATAATTCTACCATACTGTCCCACCTTTTCCCCGGACGGAAAAAGGATTCTTCTTCATGCCGGCTGGGAGACCAGGGGAGTGTTTCTCTTAGATACGGACGGTAAAAGCTGGAGGCGACTGACCGGTAGAAGATTGGATTGCTATTTTCCATACTTTTCCTCTGATGGGAAGAAAATCGTTTTCGTGTGTGGTGATTCGGACAACCAGGATCTATATATCATAGATTCGGAGGGAACTTCCCAGATGAGGCTAACCTACGATGGAGGGACCAAAAGGTATCCTAACTTCTCACCTGATGGAAAAACGATCGTCTTTGCCGGAAAACGAAAGGAGGAACCAGACAATTACTTTGAGATATACCTTCTGCATCTGGATCAGATCATCTCAAAACAGGAGTTGAAGAAAAGGCTTGAAGACCTAAAAAAGGCAGATTCCAAAAAAGTAGCTGTTGAGAGGATTGGTTAACTGGATGGAATTAAAGCGATACAACAAGCCTAAGATTTCAGGGATCTCAGGCCCTCTTCATATCTGCACGAATGGTAAGGACAAATTTTATCGGTGATGCGCGTCAAGGATTAGATTAACTATGAGGAAAAAAAGAAAGATCGAAATTCAAAACCAGATTCAGGCTATAAGGGGAGCATTATATGATATCGTGGAGATCCAAACCATTTATTTCAGCCGAAAGGAAATATTCATAAAGGCTTTACCCTATCTTGCCCTCCACGACTGGAAGCAAATGGTCACTGATAGGCTTTTATCACTTGGATATTATGTGGAATTCGAACAGCTTGATCCGACTTTGTTGACCGGGCCGGTGATGCTTCATCTTGGGAAATTAGAGGAGCGAAAAAAAAGCCACATTCCCTGGACCAACATAATCTTATTTCTCCTGACAGTGATTACCACTCTCTTTGCTGGCGCATATATAAATCAGGTCGATCCGTTTTCCCAGCCACTTTTAATATTCAAAGGGGCCTCCTTTGCTGTGCCTTTGCTTTTGATTCTAACCTTCCACGAATTTGGGCATTATATTGAGTCGAGAATACACGGTATAAAAGTTAGCCTGCCATATTTCATTCCCGGACCGACTTTGTTTGGAACCTTTGGGGCGGTGATAAGGTCTAAGTCTCCCTTTAAAACTCGTCGGGATCTTCTGGATGTGGGAGCCGCAGGACCGATCGCCGGCTTTGTGGTTGCAGTCGTTGTGATCACCATTGGCCTGTCGCATTCTAAGGTTGTGGAGGAGGTTTCCCAGGGAGGTTTGATCCTGGGCGAGTCTCTAATATTTAAGTTCCTCTCCTGGATGGTGCTGAAGGATGTGCCGGAGGGATATAGCGTGTTTTTAAGTCCCGCCGCCTTTGCCGGATGGGCAGGAATTCTGGTCACCATGCTCAATCTTCTGCCCATCGGACAGCTGGACGGCGGTCACATCATGTATGCCCTTCTGGGGAAAAATCAGCGAAAGGTCGCCTTGGTGGCAACCCTGAGTTTGATACCTTTAGGATACTTCCTGTGGATGGGCTGGTTTGTATGGGTGGCTTTGGTCATCCTGATCAAGATTGCTCATCCTCCTACCCTGAACGACCAGGTGCCTTTGGATAACAAACGGAAGATAATCGGTTGGGTAGCGATGCTTATCTTTGTTCTATCCTTCACCCCGGTGCCCATCAAATAAACACCTTCTTGGAAAGTTAAATTTATCTCTTATCTCCCTTCTTCCTCTTATCCCCGTCCTTTGGATCTTGGGTATTGTATCCTTTAAGGCAAAACAGCTTGTAGGTAAGACCGTATCTAAAAGATAAAGTCCATTAGGATCAGCAAAAAGGAGAGATTTAAAGGAGCTCAAAAAGGAGGGAAATTTGGTTTCATTTCCGTCTAATTTTTTTTTCTCTTTTGCTTGCCAATTTTTTCTGTGGCATATTGGATGATCAGCCGAGGCGACTGATCCTTCCACCTGAACAAAAAATCCTCCACCTTTTTGGGTGATTTTTTCCAAGCCTCCCTCAGGAGCCAGCCGGTTCCCTGCTGAACCACTTTTTCTGGATCCAAAATCAATCTCCGGGCAACCTGTAAAGCCTCCGATACGTTTCCCTCCTCCTCAAGACTTTTCACCAAGGTTACGGGAACCGCTCGCCTTTTCCATCTATACGGCGAATCCGTCCAAGCAAGCAGATCTTTAAACTCTATTATCTTATCTGCCAGAAATTGATATAAGATATTACGGCAAGCCTCATCGCAATGAGCCCAATTATTGATATATCTCTCAAGCCATCTCCCTATAGTATTAAATAGACTTTTATTATAGTGATCCTTGAGCCGAATCATGAACTGGATGGCGATGCTGGCTTCTTCATACTTGGCTGAGCTTAAGAGATTATCACACAAGGACAAAAATGCCTGTGGGTCAATTTTTCTTTACATACCTTAAACCACTCGTCTATTTTGGGGCGTAGCTTCTCCCCCGCCACTCCATATGGATCATAGCCTTCTTTGAAATATTTAGCATATTTTTTGACCACAGCTTCATCAGCATTTGCCTTCAGAAATTGGCGTATTTCCTGCTCGATCTTCTGAACCATAACAAATTGCCCTTCTGCTATGAGCTAAAAAAGGCGGCTTCCGGATTCGAACCGGAGAATAGAGGTTTTGCAGACCTCCGCCTTACCCCTTGGCTAAGCCGCCATGATCTCCCCGCCTATGGGGAAATTGTTTTAATCGAGATCTCTGAAAAACCTTTTTGCAGGCCTTGAAGCCCTATCTCCCAAGACAAAAAAGTTATCGATCTTCGTAGGTTGGGCACTTCTGCCCGATCTTAGACTTACTCCTCTACAAGTTTCGACAAGCCATTACATTTTCTTTAATTGCAAAATCTTGGTGGTGATTTATAATCAGAATAATTACATAAGATCCTCTCACCAACCACTCAGCCATAATATACTTGGGTCCTATGCTTTGTCAAGGCTAAATCCTTTGACTTAACTTCAGCTTCTGGAATGGTCTCAGTGTTTAGCAAAAGGGAGAACAAATTCTTAACAATTTCGTTATTATCACTTGCCAGAAATCTTGATGGAATAGATTGTATATTTTTAAATACGCTTGATCGGCCTGACCTACTTATCATCCACCACCTCAAAATCCGCATCCACCGCTCCCTCTTTGCCTTTGTCTTCTTTCTTTTCCTCCTTTTTCTCTGTCTTAGGAGGTTCTTGAGCGGTTGCCTGTTGTTGTGCGCCCGCGGTCTTTCTGTACATCTGTTCAGCGATCTTGTGGGAGGCTTGCAACAGCTCATCGATCGATCGATTGATCTCGTCTGCGTTCTCACCTCTCATGGATTGTCTTACTTTCTCGATTTTCTCCTCTATTTTCTTCTTTTCGTCTGCTGAAATTTTGTCGCCATACTCCCTTAAAGTCTTCTCTGCGGTATAGATCATCTGATCTGCCTTATTTCTTGCCTCCACCAGAGCCTTTTTCTTCTTATCCTCCTGTGCGTGAGCCTCCGCATCTTTGACCATCTTCTGAATCTCCTCTTCAGACAATCCGCTTGAGGCTTGTATCTTTATGCTCTGTTCCTTACCAGTTCCCATATCCTTGGCGGAGACATGAACGATGCCATTGGCGTCGATGTCAAAGGTGACTTCAATCTGTGGCACTCCTCGGGGTGCAGGTGGAATCCCTACTAAGTCAAAACGCCCCAAGGTTCGATTATCGATTGCCATCTCTCGCTCACCCTGTAGCACATTGATGGATACGGCAGTCTGATTATCAGCCGCA
>JAOZNS010000196.1 GCA_029933635.1 Candidatus Zixiibacteriota bacterium
CTGATAAGGTGAAGTCGAAGTTTCTAACCAGATATGTTCGAAGAACCGAGGAGAGATTAGATAGTCGGTGTTGTTTGGCTAAGAAGTTATATCCCGAGGAGAAGGTCAGGTTAAGAAGGTCTGTCTTTTTTTCGACCTCTTTCCCTTCAGAAAAAGATCGGGTCTTGATCTGAATAAGGTTGTTAAGCCCGAAGCTCATAGATTTCCTCCTTGCCCCCGATCCTCCTCTCCCGGTATATGAAAGGTATTCATTTTTGCGTTTAAACTCAGGCTGATAGGTAAAATTCACATTGGGCGTCATCACGTGTCTTATTCCCACCAGCTTTCCCAATCTGGGATAAAAAGTTCCGTAAAGGACGGTTCGGGCAGAGACGTTGGCAGAGTAGGTGCCTCGCCGGGCGGAGCTGTTTCCCGTAATGGAAAAACTTTCAGAGAGATTGGTTTTAAACACATAATACCAGGTCTCCTGATAACGAAAACCCGGATTAAGGATCAACCAGCCAGAAAGTTTCTGAGGGGCCGAAAAAGATAAGGAATTGTCGAAAACGGCAAATTTTTTTCTTTCAAAATAGCCCTCCCTTTTTCTTCGATACTGATAATTTACAAAATTTGAGGAGATGGTGTAGTAGATTGAATTATACCAACTTCTTTTGACTTTCTCCTCTGGCTTACTTTTTGGAGGAAAGAGGGGAAGGGATGGACGGGTGAAACTTATCACCGGAAGGTTGAGGGTTCGATCGTCCGTGTCCAAATTCCATCTATGATCAAAAGCCAGAGTGACGCTGGCGGTGCCCCATCTTTTGCTCAAATTTGCCTGAGAATATAATGACCGGTTCCTTCTCTCCACCGGGTCCAGATTGAGATCACGCCAGTAGTCCTTATCACTTAAGAAGGTTCCTGAGGCGGATAGGGAGAGGGTAGGGGAGAGGCTGTGCCGGTGATTAAAGCTTAAATCCCAGCGGTCGCGCTTGGTTTTGGTCAAAGTAGACAAATTCCAGCTGGAGTGGCGATTGAACGATCCTGATATACCTCCGTTTAAAACATACCGCTTGGCATACCGGATTTGAGATTTTATAAGCCATCCTGATCCTTCATAATAATCGAAAGCAGCCTTGGCATCCCAGAAGTCCGAAGCGGCCCAGTAGTAGCCCAGATTTCGAATGAACCGATTGTTTCCCTCCAAATTTCCCAGATCAAACGTCAGAAATCCAGAATGCCTTCCCGGCTTTATTGGAAAGACATAGTAGGGGATGGCGGCGACGGGAAGATGACCGATATACAAAACCACCGGCTTAACGATCACCTTATCCCGCGGGAGAATTTTCATCCTTCGAGCATAGAAGTGATAATGAGGGTGCTGGAGGTTGCAGGTGGTATAGGTCCCTTTATCTGCCAGAAGCACCCTGTCCGCTATCTTTCTTAAAAGTTCCCCCTTATATGTTCCCCTTTGAATGCTGGTCACCCCTGCCTTGACTTTTCCTCTTCCCGTGCGCAGATCATAGGTCATTCGCTCCCCTTTTATTTTGTCCTTTCCATCTTGAAGCACCGGAGAACCTTCCCAGACCTCCTCTTGCTCCTGCTGAACTTTGATCCCCTCTGCCACCAGAATTTGCTCCTCCGTCTGATAAAGGATCCTTCCGGCCGAAAGGGAGATCTGTCCATATTTAAGGTTGCACTGCTTTTGCAGGGTAATCAGATCCCGGGTTATATCATAATCGATCGTCTCTGCCGAATACCAGATGGTATCCTCGACACCTGAACTTTCGCCGGTCTGATTTCGAGGAAAAGTATACGTTCCCATGGCTCCGCCTTTGATCAACACCCGATTCAACCGCTCATCCTCAAGGAACAGTTCGATGGTGTCGCCTGATGCTTCATTTTTATCCACGATCAGCTTCTTTTCGGTTTCTTTTGAAGATTGAGGGTAATACGTGCTGGTGGCATTTCCACAGGCTTTCACCTGTTTTGGTCTTTCATCCTGTAGATAGAAGAATATCTGCTTGGCAGAAAGGAAGCTTTCCCTGGTGGTTTGAGTTAAAGTATCGACCAGTTCAACGTGAGATGCTTTAGCCTTGCCCTCCACTTTAATTTCCTTTACCTGGTCCTCCTGGATGATAAGTTGCATCCCCTCCCCGGTGAGACGGTCCTTTTGTTTTTGTGCCTCCGGTGTTCCCTGAAGAATTATTTTGTTTTCTTTATTCATCCAGACAGCTTCGTCACAGGTGGCGATCATATCAGCTTTGGTCAGACGGACTTTTCCTTTTGCAATACCTTTTTCTTCTTCAATATGATATTCCAAAGTTTTTGCTGTAACCGTGATGGTGCTGTCACCCCTATCAGGCTTGAGGATCAAGACTGGGGACCGGGAGAAGACAACCAGTTTTGTTCTTCGGTCATATTCTCCATGTCCGCCGATTATCTTGGCATCCTCTTTTTTGCTGAATAAAACCACATCTCCATCCGCCACCACCCTTTTTGAATTTTTGTAATAGGTGACTCTGTCAGCGGTAAGGACATGCTCGGGATCTTCAATCCTCACGCTATCCATAAAGACCACCTGACCTGCGGTCCGATACCAGACAGCTCGATGGCTTTCTAAGCCCATCTCTCCATGCTTGAAGACGACATGACCCATCAGATTGATCATAACGTTGTTTTCCTCCAATCTGAGCTCAGAAGAATCAGCGTTCAAAAGCTGAATGGATTCTCGGGGGGTCTTTTGGGCAAAACCGGCAGGGCAGAGTGAAAAGAGAAGGCAAATGCTAAGCCCAATGCAAGTCCACTTTATCCTATTCATATACCATCATGCTTTAAATGGTTTTCGAAAAGTTGCTTTTATCCAACTCAAGAAGAATTCGCCATCCATATGAGATTTCGGTCTCCTCCAAAGATATTTATACCACTTAAGATATCTAAACAACAATCGGTAGGCAAGATTTTTAACCATCAAAAGGTCCAAAACGCAAATCGGGATTTTTGTAATCTGATCAAGAAGCTCAGGAGCCACAGGATCCTGACAACATAATTCTGCAAAATGAATATGGAAAAGCCTTCTAAAAATTCTTGACAGGGTTGCACAAATGATTATAAATGATTATAATGGATCATATAAACAGAATCGATTTCGCCAGAAATAGGGCGATTAGGAGGTAGCGAGAAAACAGACATATCTCAGAAATGCTCAATGGCGGGTGACGGGCGGGTGGCTCACAGCTCTGCTGTGAGATAGTTGGATCGAGCAATCAGGCTTCCTGGCCGGGTGCCCCACAGCTTGCTGTGGGATAGGGACCGCTGGCGCTTCATGGCGGCAGGTGAGCTTGGTCGTTAAGCTTTTAAACTGTAACAAAATAAATTTGGAGGAGTCCTTATGATAGCTAAAACGTCGGCAAAATACATATTATTAATATTCTTTTTAATATCGCTATTATTATCTTGCGATGATAAACCAACATCAACAAATCCTGAAGATAATTCCGAAAGCAGCATAATCATTAGTCCGGAGATGCCACCTGGTGATACCTATCCTGAAAGTGAAATTTTAGATATATTAATATATCAATCTCATGTCCAACTTATTTCAAGCTCATGCTACAGCGATTCGAGTGATCCTAATTATCCTGAAATTATTTTTATTGCTAATAATGTTGTAAAAACATTCGCATTTGTTTGGTTGCCGGAAAACTGGCATAATTTTTCAAATAAAGATAAAAGGATGATTATTCATTTACATGGTCATTGCGGCATTGGTACAAAGCACTTTTGTAAATGGTGTGAATTGGCAAATGAGAGGAATATTGCGGTGCTTTCATTACAATACTGGATGGGGGAAGATGAATGGGGGGATGGAAATCCTAAACCAGATGGTGATTATTCTTACTATATTACAGGTCCTGGTCAAACTTGTGGATGGCATCTGAACATTGAAACTGACATCTATCCATTTATCGATAAGTTAATGGAATATTATGATGTCCATTCGGTTATGCTTCATGGTTTCTCAATGGCTGCCGCTACAAGCGTAATCGTCGACTATCGTGATAAACACAATCGGGATATAATTGATTTTACTGTATTTAATGCGGGGCATATTGATTCAAATCATTATTTTTATCAAGAAATTGAGTCAAACCCCGATGGTGGTCCTTTTAGAAATGAAAATTATTTTTTCTTTCTGGAAAATATTGATGCGAATACTTATGCTCAACAATCATCAACAAGAGAATTTTTGATAAACAAAGGAGTTACAGATATCGAAACAGTTATTGCAGAAGATGGCGGTTATCAACATGGTGCGTTATTAAATAATGAAGATTTTTTACCAGTGCGTGAACGTATCATTTCGCTGTATGACTCATTAACAACAAATTGATGAAATTTTGTATAATTACATATATTTAATTAATTACAACCTAACGCCGCCCCCCGGGTGGCCCACAGCTTGCTGTGGGATAGCTGTTTGAGGTAATCACGTTTCATGACCAAGCTAAGACACTACGATGATTTAGGCACTGTAAGGTTTGTTACGTTCAGTTGCTATTATCGGCTGCCGAGTTTGAACCATCCGGGAGCGAAGGAAATCGTCGTCGAGGAGCTGGATCGGGCCAGAGCCAAACACGGGTTTCGACTCTTGGGATATGTTCTTATGCCGGACCATGTGCACCTGGTGCTTTTTCCTCCAGAGGGGATGAAACTTGGCCTGGTCATCCGCGAGATCAAGTCTCGCTCGGCGAGGCGTTACTTTGCCACAGCCCAGATTGGGCCATCTGGAGTTACCCGAGTGTTCTGGCAGCGCCGATGCTACGATCACAACTGCCGAACACCTGAAACGGTTCGTGAGAAGATTCGGTATTGCCACAACAATCCAGTGAAACGTGGTCTGGTATCCGATCCATCTGAATGGAAGTGGTCAAGTTACAATTGGTATCAGGGTATAAAAGACGTTCCTTTGATGATGGATCCGATCGCTCTATGAGAGATTTAAGAGATGGGTGGCTCACAGCTTTGCTGTGAGATAGTTGGATCGAGC
>JAOZNS010000197.1 GCA_029933635.1 Candidatus Zixiibacteriota bacterium
TGAGACTTCTGAACTGCTCTGGCTCAATCTATATGGGGGGAAGACCCATTCTAATAGAGGATTCCTGGAGTTCTTTAAAACTACCGGAAGCATGCTGCCTCACAACTATGTCTTGAAGAGGGTAAGATTAGACAAGGGTTTCTTTGACCAAGAGAACTTTGACTACTTTGAAGAGCGCTATCTTGAGTATGTCTGCAAGGCTCCGCGGACATAGAGCAATAAGGGCAGGTATAGGACAATAAAAGCAACTTATCAAAGAACAGAGAGGAGAAATACGCCCACCAAAGGGGCAAATCTGCTCATCCTCGGCCTATGGAGAACAAACTCCCCTCATTTTGCACCGCAGGTGATAATCCCCTGGGAAAAACAAGCGACAAACTCCGTTTTTTTCTTTTTTGGGCAAGTTACTTGCCGATTCCAGGTGGTAATCACTTCATTTAGTTTTTACAGGGAACGGTGCCCTTTGTACTGGGTTTCCAGCGGATCCCCTTCTGACCTATGATAGGAATAGAGTTCCACCATAGGAATGACGTCAAGCTACGCCGAAGGATAATGCTGGCTGGACTGGCGTTGCATTTCTTTTTGATGAGATGGGAGGAGGTGGAGATGTGAAACCTTTAAGGCTTTCCTCTTTTCAAATCCCTGTAAAATAATACTCCGAAGTTGAGTCAGAACCTATGGCTTCGCACCAGAAGATTAGGCTGGACAAGTACCCGGGGGAGATGGAGGGCATGGATTTTGGTCCGGACCCATAGTTTTGCAAAGCCAAGGCCCCCATTCTTCTAGAGGGTTGTCCTCAGTGCAGGTGGAGCAGATAACTGGCTTTCTACCATTTGAATCTTCGCCGAAATCATCATTAAGCAAGGTAATGTGTTCCATTGTACTCACCTCCTATCTATTACAAACTCGGGATCCTCCTCCTCCCTATCTCAAAGCTTTTTCACTTATTTTGGGTTAATTTACATCTTTGATGGTATAGCAAAAACCATAGAATCGGTAGCCACAAACTTTAGTAGGCGAAAAGACACCCTATAAAACAATCACTTACGCAACCTAAAGGTTGTGGCTACCGATTTTTCTACTTTTTGCCTAACCATCATCTATTAGTTGTTTCTTCTTGATCAGAAGATAAGCCCTCGGTGTTGTTTTCCGTTTTTTCTAGATCAGGATTTAGCATATACGGCTGGTGCCGTGGATCAAATAACTTCTCTATAATTGCCTTATCCTTTTGATGTATCTGAGAAAAAATCATTAAAGAGAGCTTCAAAATATACTGCTGTAATTCACAATACCCTTCGTTTGGTCTCCTTATGTCACCATTGGTCTCTGTAGCCCAGTAGGGGCACTGACCACCGCAGAGGTATCTCGCCCAGCATTGACGGCAATCGGCCTTGCTCTCTACATAGTTATTTAGAAATAATGCCCGCCTATTGTTCTTAAAAGGCGAAGAGAGATTGCCCAAAAAAAATTTCTTTATTCCTACAAATCTATGACAAGGGTATAGATCCCCTTCTGGTGATACAGCTAAATAAAATAATCCAGCTCCACAAGGATACCGTTGTTTTTTTCTGAAATAAATAATTCGTAATGGCAAAGTAAAATTGTAGAAGGGGACAAATTCGTGGTGTTTTAACATCTTCTCGAGGAAGTATTTGGCGGCCTCGTCATGCTCTTGCTCTAATTGCTTGAAATCATCGCCATTTATCGCCCAAATTCTATTAATTCCACTGGCTGGAGCGACAGATACACCATTAAAACCTTGGTGTAACAAGTGTTTAACCGCCTTCATGAATTGAAGATCCTGATGGGTGACTGTAATTCTGGCAAAGGGAGAACCTTTTGGGATCAAATTTCTTGCATTAAGAATAACTCTGTCGTAGGATCCCTTTCCGTTCCGGAAAACCCTGGCTCGATTGTGCATTACACGATTGCCATCTATGCTGATTTGAACCCCAATTTTGTTTTCCGCCAGATATTTAGCTACATTTTTGGTTAGCAATGTTCCATTAGTAGTAATACCAAAGGCAACCCTTTTGTTAGCTTGTTGGGCCTTTACTTTGGCATATTTTACCACTGTTTTGATTAGATCAAATTTAAGTAGAGGTTCTCCGCCAAAGAAGTCTATCAACAGGTTTTTCTTATCTTCAGACTCTTTTATGAGAAAATCGACTGCTTTCTTAGCAACATTTTCGCTCATATGAATTTTGCTCCCATGGAATGGGTTGCCATCATTGTAATAACAGTATTTACAACGGAGGTTGCAATCATAGGTAACATTTAGGCAGAGTGCTGTGATTTCTCTGGCTGGAGAGGGTGGGGAAACCTCCTCTTTTTGATCTTCACCTGTAATTATCTTTGCCTTCTCCATTTCCTTTAGGACCTCGAAAACTTGCTTTCGCCCGTATCTATCGGCTAGAGTATTGGTGATTTCTTCGGGGGTAAGGTCGTTCAGTAAATCTATAACCTCACTTGTAAGTTCATCCTCTATTCGGAAGACTCTGGATTTTTTTACATCTAAGGCTAATGTGTGACCGTTTATTTCAAACTTGTAAAGTTCCACCTTTCTTAGTTTCTTTTTCATTTTTACCCCTAACTTGCCTTAAATTTGTATCGCCCCTTAAGCCAGCTTTCTTTTCCCAAGGATTGAAAATGAAATAAAGCTCGTATCCAAAATTTAGGGAGAAATAGAATAAGGCCATGGAGAATTTTTAAATTGATGCGACTAAGATTTCTTTTTCTTCTTCCTCCTCTATATGTCCTTTGGAGAAAATTGGCGAAGAAACGAGACAAAACGGCGATCATATAATCTATAAACCGCCAAAGTTTAGTATCTAATCTGATTATCCTACCTGACCTTTCTATAGCAAACACCTTTCCAATGATGTCCCCCTCTATTACTGGGCTTGAATGCAGATTGTTGTCCCCCTTTTCTATAAGAAGTGGTAGACTATTCCTAATTTTCTTTCCAATGATTCTATGAATGGTAATTGATTGGGGTGTCTCGAATGCTATGACATCCCCAACCTTCATCTCTGTTGGTTGACTGCGTTTTATGAAGACCTTGTCTCCATCTTTAATCAACGGCAACATACTATCTCCTACCGGCTTAACGCAATTGATCTTGTCTTTTACATTAAGGAATCCAAAGTCGTTGTTAAGATGAGGCATATGAGCCTGAATATTATGACCAAACAACTTGAGAAGTAGTTTTTGATCTTCAGTCATTTCAAGGAAAGTCACTAAGGATAATTTTAGATTATGTTTAAATAGCTCACAAGAAGGTTCAAAAGGTTTGCTGATCCCTCCTTCTTTAACCATTGATTCATAAATACAACCTCCCCCACAGAAATACCTTGCCCAACAGTTGCTACAATCTTCCCGAGCGTCCACATAATTGTCAATAAATGGCTTTTGGGCATTCTTGTCAATACCTGTACAGAGATTTCCAACCCGGAAGTTTTCCATTCCTAAGAATCTGGAGCAAGGATAAAGATCTCCGTTCGATGAAACCGCAAGATGGTATCGCCCCGCTCCGCAACCGTAGAACTTCGGACGATGGGTTTGTATGCGTCTCATCAATGCAATAAAATTGCTGAGTCCAAGAAGTCGGCCTCTTTTAACCTCCTCGCAAACAAGCTGAGCGATTTTTTCATTCTCCTTCTTAATCAGCTCAAGATTGTCTTTATTGCTAACGTCCCTCCCCTTCCCTGGCCAAAAACTGGGATCAATGGAAACTAATCCAAACCCAAGGTCAAAAAGATGACTGACATTATTTACAAAGGGAAGAGCCTTAGCTTTCAGCTTCGCCTCAACGGTCACCTGAAGGCGGTTTAGAAGCTTCTTGATCTCACGGGACTTCATATCAGGGGAGCCTTTTGAACCCCATAATGATTCTCCTCTACAAAAAATCTCTTCACTATGGTTAATATTCAAGCGCACATTTACTTTGTTTCTTTTCAAATATTTGACTATCTTGGCATTAAATGAACCTGTATTGGCAATCAGAACCCAATTGATTTTCTTATTTTGCCTCCTTCCCTCTTCCTTGCCATATTCAATCATATCCCTGATGAAATCAAAGTCAAGGGGCAATTCATTATTTGAGGAGAATGTAATAGAACACTTTCGCTGTTGGCCTGATTCTTTAATTAGGAAATTAACTGCATTGTGGAGCACTTTCCCTCTATTTCCCCCTCTACTATAGCTATCTTTATTGATCTGGTTATCCCTGCTTATTGATTGATGCTCTGAGGTAAAACATAGGTCAAGGGAGATAACTTCCGGCTTTTGAGGGCAAGGATAAGAAGGAAAGTTCAATTCATCTTCTGAAACTATTCCTATCTCTTGTAATTCCTCGATAGCCTCAGTAATTGAATCTGGAGGATATTTGTTTTTCAAAAGAGCAACAATTTCGTCGGTTCCTAATCCATCACAAATGTCCAAAATGTCACTTGTCAGCTCATCGGGCTCAAAAATAGAGGATCTTTGCACATCCAACACTAAGTTCTTATCCCCTACTTTAAATTTATGTATCTCTGCTCTTTTAAACTTCTTATTCATAGACAGGATAAGGCCCCCGTAGAAGGGGGGCAAAAAATAAGCCAGGTCACTCTAAAATCGGCTCCCCCGATTCATCGGCAACCCAGCTATCATAAACAAACCCTCCATGTTTTACCTTCACATCCAACTTATGAATAGAACCCATGACTTTGTATCCCTTAATTGCCCGAGTTCTATTCTTTGATGATTAGGCAAAAAGTCAAAATTTGCTCTAAGGCGCCGCAAATACAAAATGCAACTTATTTGAACATAAATAGGTTACATTTCGGGACCTAATTAGTTATAGTTCTAATTTGGACTTTTTGCCGCGCTCTCTTCTCTAAATTTAAATTTTTATTTCAGTATGTCAAGGAGGAAATTGTAATTTCCTGAATGTCCCCCATTTTTCCATTTATTTAAGGGTCAAGCATAGTTGATAAGGATTTGAAGAAGGGAAGACAGTTTTACCATAC
>JAOZNS010000198.1 GCA_029933635.1 Candidatus Zixiibacteriota bacterium
TCAGAGGATGTCCCTGAAGCAGATAAGCCGGAAGGTGAGGTTAAGGGAGACTTATGATTGTGGGGCGGTGCAAGTGAGGTTAACCGCGGGGGGAAGCGGTTGTGGTTAGTGGTGCTCAAGGGGCGAGGGAAAGGGTATTGTTGGCTTCTCTGCCATTTGGCTTGTGAGAGGAAAAAAGAAGCCATCAAGCTTGCCTTTGTTGGCTATGGTCATCGGTGGAAGATAGAAGAGGTGCATCGGCAGATTAAGAGTGACTATGAATTAGAGAGCATTTGTCTCCAACGATATGCAGCCTTGAAGTCAATGAATGCCCTGCTTTGGGCTGCGGTTTCTTTTTTGTATACGAGGTTGGAGAATCTGCACAAGGAGATCATCTTTCATGCGGAGTTAGCGCTTGTTAACCGGAGGAGATTCTCTGATCTGTTCCGCTTCATCTACTACAAGCTGGCCTCAGCAGTGAAGAGGTTGCTTGCGTGGTCAAAATTGTATGGTAAAACTGTCTTCCCTTCTTCAAATCCTTATCAACTATGCTTGACCCTTGAGTGACCAAAAAAAATGGGGGACATTCAGTTATATTGCCTTATGCCCTTGCTCTTCGCCAAGGGGGAGGGCTATCCACGATTTATGCGAAATGTTGCGTGGCAGGATAAGGAGTTAGCTACAGGTCTGGCATCCTGGACTGAGTTGAGACATGATACCATTCTCTACGCCAAACAAAGCTCCTCCTGGGAAGGCTTACTCCCGTGGTGGCCAGTCGTCAAAGGGTATGTTGAACCCAATCCTTATCTTTACGCCAGATTAGCAGCTTTGGCTCGATTTATGATCACAGGCTTACAAAATAAAGGATTAATGTTAGATGAATTCCGAACCAAGCTGGAAGTCCTTGAACGGTTCCTTTTAACGTTCAGGGACATCTCTATCAAGGAGCTTGTCGGTCAGCCTTTGACTCACTCAGAATATGACCTAATCTGCCACTTCGGACCCTGTATCGAGGAACTTGTTACCTTTCCCAAGGAGATAAGGAATCAGATTGAAAATGAGGCCGATGACAAGATGGCCGTGGTGGCTGATGTCCATACAGACCAACTTAACAACCTCTGCTTGGAGGAAGGGGTGGGGTTTCCTCTCAACCTGTACGTGATCGTAGCCGTGGAGGAGACAGTCAAGGTAACTGAAGGCTCCATCTTTACCTACTACGAGTTCCCCCAGCCTATAAGTGATCGTCTCACAGATAAAGCCTGGCAAGAGATCCAGACAGGTTCAAATCCCAAGCCCCTGCCAGATTGGGTGGGAAGTTTCGTAGACCTGGATTAGGAGTTTCCTCATGACTACGAACCATATAATAATTGTCTTCGAGATAAAATGGAAGTGAATTTGGCAGTTTATTCCTTCTCAGCTTTTGGAACTCAGAGAGGTGTAAAGCTGCAATGGGTTGCAGAGGGGGATATTTCTCATTTTAACCTTTACAAGGGAAAGACGGAGAATTCGGATGAGAGGAATAGGGTTAACTGTGCTCCAATTCTCGAGAATCACTTTCTCGATGAAGATGTCTCAACTAGCCAGACATACTACTACTGGTTAGAGGTTGTAAGATTATTAGGTTCCACTTACTGGTACGGCCCGGTCTCGATAACGATGAAACATCTGACACCCCAAGTCTTTGCTCTCTCCCAGAACTACCCCAATCCCTTTAATCCGACAACCCAAATCGAGTATAGCCTGCCGCAGGATAGCTATGTGAGACTGGAGGTCTACAACATCCTTGGTCAGAAAGTAGTTACGCTGGTTGATGGTAAACAGAAAGCCGGATACAAATCTGTTAGGTGGGATGCGGGGGACTTTTCCAGTGGCATTTATTTCTATCGGCTACAAGCCGGAAAATTTGTGCAGACAAGGAAGATGGTTCTTTTGAGATAGAGAGGAGGGAGATAGCGGGGGGTGAAAACCGAACGGCGAATTGTATCCCCTTATGGTCGTGGAACTGGGAGGGTGACCGATAGAGAGGTCGCTCGAAGCCCTTATCATCAATGCAAACAACGAAACGTTAATTAATGCCTAACATGCTATAACAAAAGGGGTTGCAAAAAGTGTCCCTAAAGGATTCTAAAAAAGGATTCTAAAGGATTACCTACACCGTTTTAAGGGCGAGCTATGTTCGATTCCCACTTTAATGAAGGGAATATTGTTCATAGTAAAACCTCTTGTAGTACTGGTAGTATTCCTGATGATCGCCAAATTCTCGTGAAAGATGCAACCTGGCAAATGATTGTTCCTCTTCCGATCCAAGCACAGACAACAGTGCTAATAGGTAATCGATAAACAATTTCCCTTGCTGCTCCGAAAGGGGTGAGAGATCAGTTTTGTCCATTAGCTCAAAAATAGCCTTAAATAGGCATCTATTATTGTATGTGGCCACGTCTTCGTTCAATCTTTGAACGAAAGTGCCGTCACGATACCAATTTAGTATTAGTTCCTTATATTCGTCAAATTTTAACGGCCTTCCGGTTTGAGGGTCAAGGAAAGTGCAAGCTGCAGTCCCCCCTGGTTCATCAAGCTTTATTTCCGGGAGTACACCTGTCATGAAATAGATTAACTTCCTGGCAACATCTATATGTTTGTCATCCGGATATATCTGAAAGTCCTTTCTTTTGAGTAACTCAAAATTTGTTATTGATGGGACACAAACTAGCGGTTGTTCCTCAATATTTGTATTGGCACCACCCGGTATTGAGTAGATGTAATCAGTATAGAAGGACAGGAAGAATTTGTGGCGAACGGTGTCCGGATTATCGGGGTCAAATTGGAACAAAGTTTCCCTATCTATCGTGGTGTCAATATTAGACTGGATAAACAAAGGATCATAATTCTGTTTGAGGAAATAGCCAACCGTGTGCCAATATCTCTCCTTGTCGATCTTATAAGCCTCCATAATCTGTCGATCGATATCGCCTTCTTCAAAATAGAACCCCTTAGATGTGTGTGCGTTACCGATTAATATGATAAAGCAAGCATCAGGGTTATCCTCCATCATCTGTTGAATTGTCGAAAATGATCTGTAATCCCTGAAGAATCGGGAATAGATATACATAGTAATGAAAGGCGCGTCAGATTGGTTATATGGTACGGTTTTAACGTTCTCGATGGTATCAATTTGTGATGGTAACAGGTAGCGGTTATTGGTGCTGTCATAATAAAGGTAACTATTTTCGAACCCAAATATGTTGAATTTGTCCGGATATTCTTCCTTAACTTCCTGGTAGAAAAGATACTCGTTCAAACCTTTAGTAGAGAAGAGAGCCCAGCCGGGCGGGCAGAATGTAGCGAACCGCTTGTATTGGTAATAACTATTGTTTTGGATCAATTCCAATTCCTCGTTGTCTACTTCTCTTTCCAAACCAACAAATAGCTTTTTAATGTTGTGGTCGGCCTTAATCCAACGTCTAATTAAATTTAAAGGGAGTCGTATACCATCGTAAGAGTCATGAGAAAGGCATTCAGGAATGACCAGGATCTTATGAAGGGACAATTGATGCAATAGGAAATCCTCTATTCCCGTTTCCCTTATTTTCTTGACGGACAGATCTCGTCTGTTCTGGCAAGATATGAGAATGAGAGGTAGCCAGGCCATTATACATAAGAATAGTCTGTTGTGCCTCATTGATTGCCTCCTAAAAATAAAAAACAAAGAACAAAAGGGGACACCTTTTGTAATCTCTTATAAATCAGTCATATAACGATTTTTTATCAAACTGAACAGCACTCCCCATAGCCATAGAATCAAGGTGGCATCGGATAAAGAGGCCGCTCGGAGTCCATATCATCAGCAGAAACCCCAAAGCGTTAATTAACTCCTAACATGCTATAACAAAAGAGGTTGTAAAAGGCGTCCTAAGAGGGCCTCTCAAAGCTTGAGGAGATCAGGGCATTAGATCCATAAAGAGGAATAGGCCAATAGTGCGGAGAGTGTCTCAATTCTTCCATTTATTTAAGGCCATACTCTGGCTATAGCTCCCACCGACTTCCAGAGATAAGCTCTGCGATCTCTATTGACCTTGTTAACCTCTCCTGATAGAGATCCTTAAGCCTATCCATACAGGCTCATCCTATATCCGCTCTTTCCAATAGCCCGGCTCTCTATGGAGATTCGCGATTGCGACTATCAGGATTTCGTCTTTTCGGATTTGGTAGATAATTCCATAGGGGAAACGCCGAGTTTGACATCTTCTCGTTCGCTTTGAGCAAGGGGACCATGCTTCGGGGAATTTTCCTATTCTATCGAGAGCCTTCCAGACTTCAGTCTGAAACGCCTCTCCAAGTTCGGGTGCTTCCTGGTTGTAATATTCGATAGCCTCATCCAGTTCGATCTGGGCGATTTCTAAGAACCGAATCCGCACCTTTAAACCTTTTTATTTACTTATATTTTTCGAGAACCTTTTCCAAGGTAACAGCCTTAATCTTTCCTTGTTCATAAGCATCGATTCGGCTCTCTGCCTCCTTGGCCCATAAATCGTCAATTTCTTGATCAGGCTTCTCAAGGCTGTAAAGTAACTTGTCAATTAACTCTGCTTTTTCTTTAGGTTTTAAAGTTAAGGCTTCCTCTAAAATTTTATTTGGAGCACCCATTCTTACCTTCCTCCTATGGTTGGCTATGATCTGTTGTGCCCAATCTCTATGTTCGCTTATTCGAGAATGTATTTCTAACCCAGATTATGGAACAAGAAACCACGTAATTTCACAAGATATTCAAAGTAAATAGTTCACACCAAATGAGGTTAAATCTCTTTTCCCCCTGAGCAGTGAAACCCCAAAGGTTAATTACTTCCTAACAAGCTATAACAGAAGGGGGTTGTAAAAGGTATCCCCAAACGATCCTAAAAGCCACCACAGGGAGATTTATCGGGAACATGGAGGTTCTTATCTTCCCTAAAGATAATACGCCGCCGGGGAATCGAACCCCGAACCTACTGATTAAGAGTCAGTTGCTCTACCAGTTGAGCT
>JAOZNS010000199.1 GCA_029933635.1 Candidatus Zixiibacteriota bacterium
AGCCAGAAGGCCCAACAGGATGCTGAGAATTGATAGGCTCCAATAAAGCTTTCTGTGAGGGAAATAAGGTGGAGGAAGGGATAAAGCCAATGAATACCCGCACATTTTGCAGTAAGTATCTGATTTGCTCAAATTCGTCATGCAAAAAGGACATCTATGCAATTCCTGCTCTCCTAAGTTTCTGCATAGAGAATTATCTGGAGTCCAGTTTTTTTATCCTTGCTTTGTTAAAAGTCCGTGTTTATATTATAGCAATTTGAATTTGGCTGTCAATCGCTATTTTAAGCTCTCAAACATAATATCGGAAAACTGCCCAAGCGGATGAAGAAATTAGATGATATTTTAAATCTGGCCAAGAGGTTGGGTCCCAAAAAGGTGGCAGTTGCCTTGGCAGAAGATGAGCAAATTCTTTTCGCCTTAGATCAAGCCCGAAAGGAGAGGATCGTAGATATAATTCTTGTGGGCGGAAAGGAGAAGATAGAAAAGCTTGCCCGGAAGAGTAGGTTCGATTGGAGAAAAGTTGAAATTCAATCGGAGGAAGATGGTTTTTGTGCCTCCTTGAGATGCTGTGAGCTGGTGGAGAAGGGAGATGCAGATTTGGTGATGAAGGGTCTGGTCGGAACCGCCCACTTCATGAAAGCGATTCTGGACAAAAAGAAAGGCTTAAAGACGGGACGGCTCCTTAGCCACGTGGCAGTTTTTGAGATTCCCACATATCACAAACTTTTAATGCTTACCGATGCGGCTATAAATATCGCTCCCTCGCTTGCTGAGAAGGCGCAGATAATTCAAAATGCCGTCGAAGTTGCTCATTCGCTGGGCATCCAGCGACCCAACGTAGCCTGTCTCGCCGCGGTGGAAAAGGTATATGCAGACAGGATGCCTGCCACCATGGATTGTGCCTGTCTCTCCATGATGGCTAAACGCGGGCAAATCAAAGGAGCATGGGTGGATGGACCCTTAGGCTTAGATAATGCAGTCTCGGAGGAGTCTGCCAGAATAAAAGGGATCGAAAGCCAGATGGCAGGAGAGGCAGACATACTTTTGTGTCCTAACATCGAAACCGGGAATGCAATCTACAAGACGTTAATCGAATTTGCTCAGGCAAGATGTGCCGCGGTGGTGGTGGGAGCCAAAGCTCCAGTGGTATTGACTTCTCGCGCTGACTCGCACCAGACCAAATTCATATCGATTGCGTTGGGGGTGGCAAGTTGCCAAAAATGAAAAAAGAGGGATCAATCTAAGCCAATTCTGCGCGGAATTAATTTACTGATATGTTTATAAATTTCAGCGGAAGGACGAGTCTCTCTGTGATCAACTGAGATAAAAGCAAGGAGGAAGGATGCCCTTTGAGAAGGTTGAAAAGATATGGATGAATGGAAAATTGGTCAACTGGGATGATGCTAAAATTCACGTGCTCTCTCATGTGGTGCACTATGGCTCCAGCCTCTTTGAAGGAGCCAGATGTTATAAGACCAAAAATGGTCCAGCCATCTTTCGGCTGGAGGCACATACCCAGAGGCTATTCAACTCATGCAAAATCTACCGGATGGATATTCCTTTCACCAGGGAGGAAATCAACCAGGCCATCATCGATCTGATCAAGATAAATAAGCTCAAGGAATGCTATATTCGACCGGTGGTATATCGAGGATATGAACAGCTTGGAGTGGACCCAACTGGTTGTCCTGTGGAGGTCTCTATCGCCGTGTGGAGATGGGGCACATATCTGGGACCGGAAGCTTTGGAAGATGGGGTCTCGGTCTGTGTATCCTCCTGGAATCGAATGGCTCCCAATACCATGCCAGCCATGGCCAAAAGCGGTGCCAACTATATGAATGCCCAACTGATAAAGCTGGAGGCAAAGGAGCACGGGTATGTGGAAGGAGTGGCCTTGGACGTGTTCGGATTTGTAAGTGAAGGAAGTGGTGAGAACGTCTTCATCGTAAGGGATGGTGTCTTGATCACCCCACCCTTTAGTTCATCCATCCTCCCTGGAATCGTCAGAAACACCGTAATCACTTTAGCCCAGGAGATGGGAATAAAAGTGATTGAGGAGGCTATTCCCCGCGAAGCTCTATACATAGCAGATGAGGTTTTCTTCACCGGAAGTGCCGCGGAAATAACCCCCATCAGTTCCATAGATAGAGTTCCTATAGGAGATGGTAAACGAGGACCCATTACCAAAAAGCTTCAGGAAAGATTCTTTGCCATTGTGAGCGGAGAAGCAGAGGATAGATATAATTGGTTGACTTATGTAGAAGATGAACCATAAAGTAAGCTAATCAACTTGGTGTGCATAATGATATTTAAGCAAAAAGTGGTATTTTGATACCAGCATTGCAGACTTAATCCATAAGGAGATTCAGATGATTGTAAGACTTTCAAACGGTAGAGAGATTCCCGTAGAGATGCACAAGATAAAGATCGTTCAGAAGATCGATCTCCTGCCAGTCGATCAAAGGCTCAAAGCCATAGAAGAGGGTGGTTACAATACATTTTCCCTGAAAAGCAGAGACATATTCATTGATATGTTGACCGACAGTGGAACCAATGCCATGTCGGACAATCAACTGGGGGCCATGATGGTCTCAGATAATGCTTATGCAGGCTGTGAAACCTTTTACAAGTTAGCCTCTGCCATAGAAGATGTTTTGGGGCTTAAGTATGTCTTACCCACCCACCAGGGAAGAGCCTCAGAGCATCTCATAGCCAAGGTTTTCATCAAACCAGGGGACGTGATTCCTATGAACTATCATTTTACCACCACCAGAGCACACTTCGAGCTGGCAGGAGGGAAAGTTCTGGAGATATATGCTGATGAAGCCCTTAATACCCAGAGCACAAATCTTTTCAAAGGCAACATAGATCTCCAGAAGTTGAATGATGTTATAGAGAAATATAGCAGGGATAAAATACCCTTCGTGCGGATGGAGGCAACCACAAATCTTCTGGGCGGACAGCCTTTCTCTATGGAGAATCTAAAAAGGGTGAAAGAAATTTGCACCGCACATAAAATTCCCTTGCTCATGGACGCAACCTTGATCTCCGAAAATTCCTATTTCATCAAGATGAGAGAAAGAGGATATGAAAATCGCACCGTGGCAGAGATAATTAAGGAGACGATTGGTCTTACAGACATAATATATATGAGTGCCAGAAAGAACAGCAGTGCAAGAGGTGGATTGATCGCCACCAACAACAAGGAATTTTATGAAAGAATAAAACCTTGGCTTCCAGTTTACGAGGGCTTCCTGACCTACGGCGGCATCTCGTTTGAACAGATGGAGGCGATGGCGGTAGGAATTCGGGAAATGACGGACATAAGCGTTGCAGGCAGTGTGCCGGAACAGGTGAAGTATTTTGTAGAGAGATGTGTGGAAAAGAAGATACCAGTGGTCACACCCCCAGGTGGATTAGCCTGCCATGTAGATGCCAAGCTGTTCTTGCCTCATCTACCTCAGTCCCAGTATCCAGCTGGAGCTTTAGCTGCGGCAATATACATCGTTTCGGGTGTGAGGAGCATGGAAAGGGGAACCATCTCCATGGATCGGGACCAGGATGGTAAGGAAGTCTATTCTGATTTGGAATTAGCCCGCCTGGCAATTCCCAGAAGGGTTTATACCATGTCGCATATCGAATTCGTGGTTGACCGATTGGATTGGCTATATAATCATAGGAATCTGGTTGGAGGATTGAAATTTGTCGAGGAACCGCCGGTGCTCAGATTCTTCTTTGGGAGATTGGAACCTCTGGATAATTGGGGGGTAAAATTGGCTGAAGCTTTCAAGAAGGAATTTGGTGCTAAATACTGAACTGTGATCCTATAGAGATCGGATAAGGGTGCAATCTCCACCTGAGGTGTTCTACTAGATGTTAAGTCAAACACCCTTCGGGATGGTTGACAACGGAGAGGGGAAAATGTCAGAGGAGAAGGTCACCAGTTTTGATCAGTTGATCTCAATAGTCAAGAAAAAAGAGAGGAAAAAATTAGCCATCGCTTCGGCAGAGGGAGAGGAGATAATCGAGGCAGTGAAGCGGGCGACGGAGGAGGGGATCATCTCCGCTGTGCTCATTGGCAATCAGGCTAAGATTGAGGAGTTATGCAAAAAGAAAGACCTTGATCTTAACAGGGTGGAGGTGATCAACGCAACGGATCCAAAATTGGCTGCAAGTTTGACGGTGGAAACGGTTAAGCAGGGACACGCAGAAATGCTGATGAAGGGTAAGGTGGATACCCCCACCCTGCTTAGGGCGGTGCTGGATAAGGAAAGCGGAATCGGGACAGATGCGTTTCTAAGTCATGTAGCATTGGTGGAGGTAAAGTCGTATCTCAAGCTTATGTTGGTCACCGACGGGGGGATGAACATAAAGCCCGACGTAAAACAGAAGGTCCATATCTTAAAAAATGCGGTCAAGGTGGCAAAAAAGCTTGGAGTTGAGAAGCCAAAGGTTTCCTGCTTAGCAGCGGTGGAGCTTGTCAATCCAGACATGCCGGAGACCGTGGATGCGGCTGGATTGGTGAAGATGGCTGAAAGGGGTGATATTGGAGATGTAATAATTGATGGACCCATTGCCTTCGATGCGGCAATCAGCAAAGATGCGGCTCGCACCAAAGGGATAATCTCACCGGTGGCTGGAGATACCGATATATTCTTGGTGCCAGACATCGCTTCGGGGAACATATTCGTTAAGTCACTTA
The DNA here is from genome assembly GCA_029933635.1 of Candidatus Zixiibacteriota bacterium. Taxonomy (GTDB): domain Bacteria; phylum Zixibacteria; class MSB-5A5; order MSB-5A5; family SM1-73; genus SM23-73-3. The sequence goes on from JAOZNS010000199.1 coordinate 4,703, forward strand.
TTTATTTGGCAGACGCCAGGGTGGGAGGGGTGGTGGTGGGAGCGGAGGTGCCCATAGTGCTTCTCTCCCGATCAGATTCCGCTCAAACCAAGCTCTATTCCATGGCTCTGGGGGCGATGCTGAGCTAACAAGAAGAAGGTCTCTTTCCCTACGTTATCGCCTCTTGTTGAGAGCGACCTGAAAGCTATGATGTTTGCAAATTATGGCTTTATTTAAAAAAGTAAGCTTGAAATAAATTTGGTCGG
>JAOZNS010000032.1:0-5504 GCA_029933635.1 Candidatus Zixiibacteriota bacterium
CGCCACCTTGGCCTGCTTTAAAGTTCCGGAGAAACAGTGAAGCACCCCTCCGACAGTAAAAGCTTCGGTTTCTTTCAGGATAGCAAGCGCCTGATCCCAGGCTTCCCTCACATGCACCACTATGGGAAGTCCAAGCTTTTTGGCCAAGGAAATCTGTTTTTTGAATGCGACGATTTGATCCTCTGGAGGGGAGAGATTTCTATAAAAATCCAAGCCGATCTCACCAATTGCTACCGCCTTCTTGTGAGAAGCCAGCTCTTCAATCTGCTGCAGAGAGTGCTCCGTTAAATCTTTGGCCTCATGGGGATGAAATCCCACCGCGGCATAAATCTGGTGATATTCTTCCGTTAGCCTGACCGAATTCTGGCTGGATTTCAGGTCATAGCCCACATTGATTATCTTCTCCACCCCAAAGGAGAGGGCCTGGTTTATCACCTTTGATCTATCCTTTTCAAACTGTTTAAGATCTAAGTGAGCATGCGTATCTATCATGGGAACCTCATGAAAATAAAGATGAGTCCCTCGATAGAGGTTTGATTTTATTCTTTAGTTTTCTTTGATGAAGAGATATACAGAGCAAAATCCTGAAGCTTCCAAGGCAGAAACAATCTAAATCACAGAAGATATAAGTTGATTTCGTGTGAACTAAAGGACTACGATTTACCTGAAATTTTTGCTTCAGCTCACCTCCGAACCACCTTTCACATCTTTATCCACGCAGACCAAGCTCAAGGTCTTCCCATCTTTAGCGGCCAGAAGCATCCCCTTGGATTCTATCCCTCTTATCTTCGCCGGTTTCAGGTTAGTCACCACCACTATCCTTTTACCCACCATCTCCTCCGGGGAGTATTGCCCTGCGATTCCTGCGACGATCTCTCTTTGTTCTGCACCTAGGTCTATCTTAAGCTTCAAAAGCTTATCTGCGCCCTTCACCTTCTCCGCCTCCTTCACCTCTGCCACCCTTAAGTCGATTTTGGAGAATTCCTCAAACGATATTTCCATCTCACTCTTCTGCTCCACAATTGCCTCCTTAACCCTTTTCGTCTGGACTTTCTTTTCCATTCTTGGGAAAAGAGACTCCAGCGTCCCCACCTTGGTTCCAGGTTTGAGCCCGCCCCATTTTTTGGCTTTATCCAATGTTGGGCTTAACTCATCATCAGGAAGACCCAAAAGCTGGCGAATTCTTTTACATTTTTGTGGAAGCACCGGATAGAAAAGTGCGCTGATGATTCTCAGGGTTTCGCAACTAACATATAAAACGGTCTTTAGCCTCTCTTTTTTGTTCTGCTTAGCCAGGACCCAGGGAGCCTGGTTTTCTATATATTTATTGGTGCTTCTCACCAGTTTCATGATCTGATCAATTGCCTGATTTAAATTTATCTCTTGGATAAATCGCCATACCCTCTCTGCACATTCTGTGGCTTCTTTTTTTAGCTCTTCATCCGACCGCTCATACGTGGAGGGACCACTGATTTGCCCCCCGCAAAAGCTCTCAACCATCTTCAGGGTTCTGCTGACTAAATTCCCCAAATCATTGGCCAGATCCGAATTGTATTTTTCCACCAATCTTTCCACCTGAATATCTCCATCTTGACCAAAGGGAAACTGGGTTAGAAGGAGATAACGCGTGGCATCGGCGCCATATTGATCCACCAGATATTCCGGGTCAACTATGTTCCCCAAGGTTTTACTCATCTTCTGGCCATCCACGGTGAAAAAGCCGTGAAGAAAGATCTGATCAGGGTGCCTTTCTCCTAACGCCAAAAGCATGGCTGGCCAGAACACGGCATGGAACTTCAAAATGTCCTTCCCTATTAAGTGAACCACCTCTGCCCCATTCCACCATTTATTAAACTGGTTCAAATCATCGCCATACCCTATTGCGGAGATGTAGTTAAATAGAGCATCCACCCACACATAAGCGTTCTGTGTGGGATCGAAGGGAAGCGGAATCCCCCAGCTCACCTTTTCTCTGGAGATGGAGAAATCATCCAATCCCTGCTTGAAAAGTCCCAAAGTCTCCTTTTTTCTCTCCTCCGGCGAGATCTTAAGCTTATCAGTCAGGATCAGCTCCTCTATCTGTTTAAGATAGGAGGTGAGCCTGAAAAAGTAATTTTTTTCAGTAACCCTTCTTGGCTTCTCCAGATGGTCCGGACAAAGTCCATTAACCAGCTCCTTATCGGTAATAAATTTTTCACACCCCACACAGTAAAGTCCGCTGTACTCTCCCGGATAAATAACCTTCTCCCCCCGCTTGGTGGTGGCACGGTAAAGTATGGAAAGAACTTTTTCAACCGTCTTTTGATGTCGTGCATCCGTGGTGCGGATAAAGTAGTCATAGGATATATTTAAACTCTTCCAGGTTTCCTTAAAATAGTGGGCATTCATATCGCATAACTCTTGAGGGGTTTTTCCCAACCTCTTGGCTGTCTCCTCGGTTTTGGAGCCGTGTTCGTCCGTGCCGGTCAGAAAAAAGGTCTCCTCCCCTGCTGCTCGATGAAAACGCGCCAAAACATCTGCAGCGATGGTGCAATAGGCCTGACCGATATGTGGTTTATCGTTAACATAGTAGATGGGAGTGGTTACCATGAATCTTTTGGTCAATTTATCCTCCTTGTCTCAAAACCAAAAAAGTCCAGCAAAAGATCTTTAAATCGGACGCCCTCTTGTCTCTCAGGTGGAAGCATCGGGACTTCAAAATCCCGATGCAACAGCATTATATCTACAATGTTCAAATTGAGTAGGGTGGAACAACTTTTTGATCCTAATTATGGGTTATCACCTAGGATTCGAATCCTTTGGGGTTGCCATCTAAGGAAGGCGCCTTGCTTTTTGCTTCTCCATCTTTCTGAGCTGGGTTAAAGTGATCTTTTCCTCCTCTCCGGTTTCGTGTTTAACCACGATATACTCTCTGAAAATGTTGATTTTTTCCACCACACCTTCCCCTTTTTGTGTCTGAATTTTTTCTCCCACCTTGGGATATAGAGGAAGACATTTCGCATAAAGATCTCTTTCATATCTCAAACAACAGAGAAGTCTGCCACAGTTTCCCGATATCTTTGCTGGATTCAAAGGCAGGTTTTGCTCCCGGGCTAGTTGAGTGGAAATGGGCTCAAACTCCTGAATGAAGGTAGCACAGCATAGTGGCAGCCCACACACACCGTAACCTCCGATCCTTTTTGCCTCATCCCGCACCCCGATCTGTCTCAGTTCGATTCGGGTCTTATAGGTGGAGGCCAGCTCCTTTACCAGCTCACGGAAATCCACCCTCTTTTCTGCGGTGAAGAAGAATGTAATCTTGTTGTTGTCAAACCGAAGCTCCGCATCCACCAGCTTCATCTGCAGGTTTCTCTCAGCGGCCATCCTTTCACATTCTCTCAGACATTCCTTCTCTTTCTCACGATTAGTGGCAAGTCGATCTAAATCTTCCTCAGTGGCCACACGCAATATCTTCTGTGGCTTTTTCTCCAACTTTACCATCTCTTGGGGGATCTTTTTGATCACCCTCCCCATATCTTCCCCCCTCTCAGCCTGAACGACCACGTAATCGTTGATCCGTATGCTCAAACAGTCTGGATTGGTGAAATATTCCTTGCGTGATCCCTTAAACTCCACCAGATAAATCTCAGCCACGTTTTGCTCCTTTGGTTCTAATGGTCGGTTTCTTAGGATCCAGATGAAAAGACCTGTTTTCTAATATCCTTCTTTTTCCTTCATATCAGACAAAGCTCATCCCTTTTTGCGAGAGCCCTTAGCTGTAAACATAGATTCAGAAGCCCCAGCTTCTGGCTGGCGTTTCTTATCTGACAATTTAATCTGACCTGCTCGATCACCTGAAGAGCATGTTCAACTTTATTTTGACGCTGAAACTTTTCTGATAGTTTGAGCACATGATCTCTCATATCTGAGTTGATCAACTTATTGCTAAAGCCCTCTTGAGTCATATATATATCTCTGAGAAGGGAACCAAAGATTTCGAACATCTCCAAGATAGAATTCCTGTCCCATCTCTCCAATACCTGATTCACCATCTGGATGATCTGGCTGGTCTTCCCTTCGGTTGCCATCCCCAGAAGATTTAAAGCATCTTGGCGAAGAACCTCTTTTTCCTGTTGCAAAAAATCTAAAGCCTTCCCATAGCTCCCATTTGAGATGTTAGCATAAAAAGAGGCTTTTTCTTCTTTCAGGTGATGGTCCTGCATAAGCTTTTCTTCGATGATACTTGAAGGTATTTTCCCGAACCTTATCTGCTGACATCGGGAAATCACAGTGGGCAAAAGCTTATTGGGATTATGGGCGGTCAGTATCAGGTTTGCATCTTGGGGTGGCTCCTCCAAAATTTTCAGAAGCGAATTGGCTGAGGAGATATGCATGTTCTCAGCCTCTGCTATAATTATCACCTTTCTTTTTCCTTCAAACGGCTTTAAGCAAATTTCCCTCTGCATCGCTCGAATTTGTTCCACCGGTATGTTGACGTTCCTTTCAAATCTAACTATGGTATAGGGATTCGCCATCTTGAGCTTCTTAAATCTTTCTATCTCCTTTTGATTTGTCTCTTCGGATCTGGCAGAAGGAATCGGAAAAATAACCTTCACATCGGGATGAATCATCTTATCGATCTTCTGGCAGGAGGAACAGACGTCGCATGCCTCCTTTTGATCCCTCTCACAGTTGATTGCCTTAGCCAGCTCCAGAGCCATAGCCCACTTGCCGGTTCCCTGGTCTCCGTAAAAAAGATAGGAGGAGGCTAAAAGATTTTTTCTTAATGCCCCTGAAAGTATTTTCTTAACTACCTTCTGGTCTAAAACCTGATTGAAGGCCATTATCTAAACCATTCCAAGGAATCTATGGGGTTATCTTTCTCTCATGATTTCAAAACAAGGACTAAGGCTTAAGAAACATCCATCTTTATTTACCGATTCGACCATTTGAAGCTTTACAGCTTGTTTTCCTTTCTTATCGTCTTTATTCCGTTGTGATATTTCCGTTGGTCCGATTTTTTATTTCAGTCCGATCCACACCTCCAAATCAACCTTGATAAACAAATATACAAAGTTATGAAGAAAAAGCTAACAAAATTAGCTTAAGAGAGCTCTCCTTATGATAAATTTGTAATGAGCGAATATATATCGGATATACTGAGACTTTATTTATGATACCTGTAATTGGAAGGGTTCATCTTGCAATCATGCTGGACTGGTATCCCAGGAAGATCGTTGGCTGGGACATATCCTTAAGGTTGCTTAAGGGGATACTTAAGAGAGGATATGGGTCGGTCTGAGAAGATCGATTATAGGGCTTCTAAGGAAGCCATTTTGGATTGCGCATCACCTCTACACCTTTTGTGTGCAAAAAATGTCTTGACTGAAGGGTCGCAGAGTTTTGCTATAGAATTTGGTGAATCCTTTCTGCTCCACAACTTTCAAAAATTATCCCTCCAGTGTCCTACACAATGCAGGTAATATTCTGTTGTATATTCTCCCAGATGTTTGAATCGCTTGGTC
>JAOZNS010000032.1:5604-17531 GCA_029933635.1 Candidatus Zixiibacteriota bacterium
ATCGCTTGGTCCTTCTTCAATTTTTTCAAAGATTTTAGGAAATTTCGAAAACTTCCAAAATCGCTTTTTATCCTTTGAAATTCATTGGCATTGGCTATAATGGCTTTCACCTTTCTATCGTTGTTATAAACTCCGGGTCTGGTGATAAGATCACCTACTCTTGCTTTGGATAATTTAGTTATATCGAATCCGTAAAAGCCACTTTTTGTCTTGGCCCAGTTCCTCCTGACGGTTCCCCAATTAAGCCCAGCCTGTAAGATACATAGACAAAGAATTTCAAAATATTCCTGGTCAGACTTTGGTTTTCTTCCAGGTCTGCATCTGTTTTTATCCTCCTTTGCATAAACGCATTCCCATGGGGCGGTGTGTTGGTTTCTGCTCATCTTTTGATTCAGGAAGGCTACCATCCCTTGACGGTTTTGTTCACCATATCCTCAGCCAGCTTTTCTATGGCTCTTTCGCGTCCCAAATCCTCAGTTTCATCAAGTGCCGAGTATATTCCCCACCCTAAGAGATTATCCTCCTTCCAGATGATCTTTTTGTCCTTTTTTTGCTCGAACCAAACTTTTACCCAGATTCTGACTATGTATTCTTTTATGTTCTCCTGTTCGTCGAAGGTGTGAGCTTCCCTTTCGTATCTGGTAATTATCCCTTGCAAGACGGAGTCTGCTATTTTTTGGTTTACGACCTTGAGGGTGTTGTCCTGAACGAACCTTTCAGAAATTTTTCTGGCAAGAGCCTCCTGGATGCCATATTGCTGGGTCTGATTTTCAAACACGGGTATAGCTATGGTTTTGATTCCCGAAAGTCTGGAGCCGGAAAATGAGTAAACCCCACATCCTGAGATGAAAAGCCCCAGGCAGTAAACGATAAATAGTAAACGGCAATTGAATGATATCCGTCGTTTGGATTTCTCAAGGTAAATTTGCATTCCTACCCAGCTCCAACGGTAGTCACAGGCTTCAACCTGCGGAAAAGAGAAGTTTTTTCTCAGGGGGTATTCTCATGAATCTTAAAAGACGTTACTCTTCGGTTTCCCGTTTCGAAAGTCATAGACTCTTGTTTAACCTGTCCTTTCTATATTTTTGAACGAGGGTAGCAAATTCTTGTTCATTAGAATAATGACGATCATGGGCAAACTTATTTGTATACCATTTTACGAACTTTAATAATTCCTTTTTCTTAAGATATTTCCATATGTAACCAGGTAAAGGATAAGGTGTCCCATATTGGGCGATAATTTCACAAACCTTTGTCAGGTCTTTGTTTTTACATAATTGAGTTGCCCCCGACTGAATTAAACCAGGTATGCCCGCATAGCCCATGATTTTATTATCTAAAATATCAAAATATCTTTGGACAATTCCCTTTATTTGTTCTTCTTTTTGTTTTTGTTTTTTATCTCTGCTTCTGAAGATTATGTTAATAACGAAAATGATCACAGCTATGCCAATCCCACTAAGAATCCATTCTTTATTATCTAATATCAATCAAGCATTTTATGGAGATTATTCATTGCTTCGCCTTCTACGAAAAAGCCGATCTACAGATTTTATCTCCTCAACCCTTGTCCCTCTCCCCCAGCGGAAGAGGAAACATAGATAACTTTTCCATCCTTTATCACCTGCCCAACCAGATTTACTCCGAAGTGATAAGGGATCTCTTTGTAACTCTGAACATTCCAGATAACCAGATCCGCCCTCTTTCCCACCTCTATAGTGCCCACTTCATTCGCTTTATCTACGGCATAAGCTGAATTGATAGTTGAAGCGACAATAGCTTCGGCTGGAGTCATTCGCATCATCAAGCAGGCTAAGCTCAAGATCATAGGCATCGATTCGGTCATGGAGCTTCCCGGATTGAAATCGGTGCCCAGCGCCACAGGAACTCCTTGGTCGATCATCTTACGAGCAGGGGGATATTCTTTTAATCCTAATCCAAAACAGGCTCCGGGCAATAACACACCGATTACACCCGCCCGCTTCATCATCCGGATCCCTTCATCATCAATAAACTCCAGATGATCGGCAGAAATTGCTCTCAGCTCAGCGGCTAATTTTGATCCACCCAGAGATGAAAGCTGATCCGCATGAAGCCTGAGCTTAAATCCATAATTTCTTGCAGCAGTCAATATCTGTCTGGATTCCCCAATATCAAAAACTCCTTTTTCACAGAAGATATCACAGAAGCCAGCCAATTTTCTCTTTGCCACCTCCGGAATCATTTTCTCAATAATCAATTTGATATATTCGCTTCTTCTGTTTTCGTATTCTTCTGGCACCTCGTGCGCTCCCAAAAATGTTGGAACCAGATCGATAGGATGGATTCGATTCAGCTCCTGTATCACCTCTAACATCTTGATCTCATGATCCAATGAGAGACCGTATCCACTTTTGGCTTCGATGGTGGTGGTACCGAAGGATAGCATCCGGTCCAGACGGGGCAAGGCAAGCTGAACCAACTCTTTTTTCGATTTTGATCTTAAAGCTTTTACACTGGATTTTATTCCCCCTCCGGATGCCGCTATCTCCTGATAGCTCTTCCCCTTTATCCTCATCTCGAATTCTTCTTCTCTGGTTTCTGCAAAGACCGGGTGGGTGTGGCAATCAACAAATCCGGGAAGGACAACCTTATCTCTGGCATCGACGATCTTGGTTTTTTCATCCATTGTGATTTGATCCAGAATCTCCTTCTTCTTTCCTACCGCCACAATTTTCCCCTCCGAGATCGCCACGGTACCATCTTGGATTATTCCAAGATCCTCCATGAGTTCGCCAGTTCGAGGACCTTTTTGACTTGATTTTAAAGTTAAAATCTGTCCAGCATTTTGTATGATCAAATTGATCAATTTCATATTCACCCTCTGGAACGTGGGGAAGAATCTAAAGATTCGTCCCATTTTCTTTTTTCGGGTGTAGCTTCAGCTCCACCCCTACATTTTTTCTTCTTTCAATATCTCCTCGGGAGCTTTCTGTTCCTGTTCTTTTTTCAGCATGGGTATCTTTATTCCCTTATCTTGTGCAAACCTGATCGCCTCCTCGTAACCTGCATCTGCGTGACGGGCGATGCCGATTCCCGGATCGTTGGTCAAAACCCTCTCCAGCCTTGTTTTCATCTCTTTGGATCCATCCGCCACTATTACCATTCCGGCGTGAATGGAGTTGCCGATTCCCACGCCCCCTCCGTGATGCACCGAGACCCAGGAAGCTCCCGATACTGCATTCAGAAGCCCATTTAAGATGGGCCAGTCGGCAATCACATCTGAGCCATCCTTCATTCCTTCCGTTTCCCTGAAAGGAGAAGCCACAGAGCCACAGTCCAGATGGTCTCGTCCGATGACGATGGGAGCTTTCAGCCTTCCTCGTTTCACCAGGCGATTGATGATATCGCCGAAATGCGCCCTTTCACCATATCCCAGCCAGCAGATTCGAGCTGGCAGTCCCTGAAATTTAACCTTTTTCCGCGCCAGCCTGATCCAGCGAGTTAAAGATTCATCCTGCTTGAACTCTCTTAACACCACCTTATCGGTCTGAGCAATATCCTCTGGATCACCGGACAGCGCCACCCACCGGAAAGGACCCTTTCCTTCAAAGAAGAGGGGACGGATATAGGCGGTAATGAATCCAGGATAGGCAAACGCATCAGTAACCCCAGCTTTTTGCGCCTGACCTCTCAAGTTATTTCCATAGTCGAATACCACCGATCCCGCTTTCAGGAAACCTAACATAGCCTGAACATGAATAGCTATCGACTCCATGGATCTTTTGATATATTCCTTCGGGTTCTCCTTTCTTAAAACCAGAGCCTCTTCATAGGGAAGACCAGCGGGAACGTATCCATTAAGCTCATCGTGGGCACTGGTTTGATCGGTGACCACATCGGGGATTATTCCTCTTTTTAAAATCTCGGGATGAGTTTCGGCACAGTTTCCCACCAAGCCAACGGAGAGAGGCTTTCCTTTTTCTTTGGCTTTCTGAACCCAAGTGAGCGCTTCATCTAAACTGTCTGTCATCCTTTCGCAATATCCGGTCTTTAAACGTCTTTCGATTCTATCTCTGTCCACCTCCACATTCAAGATCACTCCACCGTTCATGGTAACAGCCAAAGGCTGAGCCCCACCCATTCCTCCCATTCCCCCGGTGAGAACAAACCGTCCAGAAAGATCGCCACCGAAATGCCTTTTCGCCACGCTTGCCAAGGTTTCATAAGTTCCTTGCAGAATTCCCTGTGTGCCAATATAAATCCAGCTTCCTGCGGTCATCTGACCGAACATGATCAAGCCTAATCTCTCCAATTCCCTGAACTTCTCCCAGGTTGCCCAGGCAGGGACCAAAAGTGAGTTGGCGATCAAAACCCTCGGCGCATAAGTATGAGTTTTGAATATCCCCACGGGCTTGCCCGACTGAATCAAAAGGGTCTCGTCATTTTCCAAGTTCTTGAGACTTTCAACGATGGCATGATAGCATTTCCAGTTTCGGGCAGCTTTCCCCGAACCACCATAGATGATCAGCTCCTCTGGCTTTTCCGCCACCTCCTCATCCAGATTATTGTTAAGCATCCTCAAAGCCGCCTCTTGGGCCCACCCCTTGCAGGAGATTTGATCGCCTCTGGGTGCTTTTACCGGAGTGTATTCCATTTTTACCTCCAATCTTTTTGGTGATTATAAAGGATCTGACACAAAATTGCAAAGATTTTGAGTTAAGATTTCAAAGATATTTTGGTTTCCATGGTTATATCTAAATTCCATTTCTTTTAAGTACAAAGGGAATTTTTGGATGGAGACTCCATGATGTTTAATGAGTCTTTCTTTAGCGTAGCTCCCAGAAACCTTCCAGACCGTTGATGTAGACTTTACCGGAAGAGAAGACCTTTTGGTGGTCGATCTGGAGATGGCGATAACCGCAGAACATCAGAGCATCATAACCTCGGAACTTATCGGTATAGACTATGCTCCCCCTCCCACTTTTTTAACCGTCAGATTCAAAAGAGACTGGGCAGTGAGGTTGGGCAAAACCTCCACTTGAACTATTCCTTTCCTCTCCAGAATGCCGAAAACAGGGATCTTGTGACCAGCACCTCGTCCGCGTTTTTCTTTACGCTTACCTCCAAAATAGGCTTCGTCCATCTCCACTTCACCTTCGATCAGACCACGGTCCCCCTTACTTTCAGTAACTATGCTCCGTCTGATCAAATCCACCGCCTTCAGCACTGTAGGATAACTTATACTCACCTGTTTGGCAATCTTCCTGGTGGAGAGCTCCAACTCAAACGGCTTAATGATCCAGAGCCAATCAATCGCACAATTTACCCAGCCATCTCCCGGTCCATTCAAAATAGGTATAGCCACATCTCTTACAACGAAAACGACCATCCGAAAGTCGATAAACTTTATAGCTCTTACACCTTATGCAGAAACGACGGTAGTTTTTCCACAACCGCTTTGCCAAAAAACGCCTGGCCGTTTTCTCTTCTCTAACAATGAGATGAAACGATTTTATGTCCATTCACACCAATATAATTGGTGTCAGATGTTTTTCAATCACCTTTCTAAAAATATCTATATTTATTGTTTTATCTAAGGATTTTCAAGGCTAATAGAACATGTGAGTTTACGGAAAACAAGCGAACTCAAATAACATAGCTTTAGATGTCTGAAAGTCTTAGCTCTAATATGTCCGCAAAATAAAAGGTCGACGAAGAAAATTTTTGTCGACCTTATAAGGTTCGCTTTCTTGTTTTCCTGTTCGATTTATTCATGCCGGAGGTCGGAGTCGAACCGACACGAGGTTTGAGCCTCACCGGATTTTGAGTCCGGCGCGTCTACCAATTTCACCACTCCGGCGATCGTTTTAAAAATTATACAGCGTTGGAAACTCAAAGTCAAGATATTATTCTTTTTATTTACAACATGAGCCAACTTTTTGCTTGACAAGCAATGGTTGTTTTTTTACTTATGAATTGTGAAATTGTTCACAAATTGACCAACTTAGAAAAAATCAATAGCTTCGGTCTCTTCAGGAGGAATCGAGTTAGTGACTAAGATATCTGACTCAACCGTAAAGCGGCTCTCCATGTACTACCGTTCGCTTCTGGAGTTCGAGAAGAGAGGATACAAGATTATTTCATCCAAGGATCTGGCCAAAACGGAGGAGTTGACTCCGGCGCAGGTGAGAAAGGACCTCTCCTTTTTTGGCAATTTCGGAACAAGAGGATTGGGTTATCCAGTGGAAGAGCTTAAAGAAAGGATCGCAAAAATTCTGGGGCTGACTCGAAGCTGGAATGTAGCCTTGGTGGGGGTGGGGAATGTGGGTTCCGCCTTGGTCTCCTATAAGGAGTTCCAAAAACAGGGTTTCAACATGAAGCTACTTTTTGATAATGATCAGAGGAAGATCAACAAAAGTCACAAGGGCATTCCAGTCCATGATGTGACCTTTCTCTCAAAGAAGCTCAAGGAAAACAAAATTGAGATGGTGATCTTGGCTGTGCCGGCTCACGCCGCTCAAAAGGTCGCTGATCTGGTGGTCGCCTCAGGGGTAAAAAGCATCCTCAATTTTGCCCCGGTTCAGATAAAGGTTCCAAAAGACGTGGTGGTGCGTTCCGTCAACATGGCTATGGAACTGGAATACCTTTCCTTCTGTCAGGTAAATAAAGGCTTTTTGCAAAGCTCTTAAAATCCTTCTTAATCCCCCTTACAAAAACAGACTTTCTTCTTTTTGCTAGGCCTTCAAACCAGGTAAATCAGCCAAGTAACAGCATTCCCGGATATGACCCCTGGTTAAGATTTAAATGAAAAAGCAGACTTTCCCAAAGCAGAGGGGCGACCGTTTCGGGAAAAATGGTTCTGAGACATTTTGTTTTTTGAAACGTCCACTTTCTAAACTACATTTGGAAGAAAATCATTATTTGTTTGTCTTAGCACCGCTTTCGGGATTGTTAAGTCTTTTTAGAAGAGAGGCGTAAAAACCAAAAATTAGCATAAATACAAAAAGTGACGATTTACCATATTGACAAATAGTAAATCTATATTATATTGAAATTAAGTTGAGTTAAAAGGTCTTGATTCAACGGACCTCTGAGAGGAAGAAGTTCTTTATGCGCCACCTTAAAACTCTAATAAGAATTGTCGTTTTTTTGGCCGCGTTAGGTATCTTGATCTATGGGCTTAAGCTGGGTGATTTCGCGGAGACCCGGAACAATGGCTCCATTTTGTGTCTCTCCTGCATCGGCATAGAATAGATCCCAAACATTAAATAGCTATTGCTGGATCGCTAAAGAATCGTTTGAAGGAAGATGAAGAGGCGTTTTTTCAAATAGGAACCCTGCTGGTTTCTAATTCTTATATCGGCTCAGTTTTTTATAGTAATATCTATCAGGGTTGGTTTAAAGGGATTTGTGTGCCGGTTATGAACTGCTATGGATGTCCTCTGGCCCTTGTAAGTTGCCCCATAGGGACGCTTCAACATTTTGTAATCATCAAGGCTTTCCCCCTGATGTTGATAGGTTTTTTGGGCATCATCGGCTTGGTGGTGGGAAGGATGACCTGTGGATGGCTTTGCCCCTTTGGTTTTTTTCAGGAGATGCTTTACAAGATAAAAACAAAGAAGTTTTACCCTAAAAAGGTATTCACCTATTCTAAATATGTCATATTGGTCGGTTTGACCCTTCTGATAGCCTACTGGGTGGGTGAGCCTTGGTTTTGTAAGCTGTGCCCGGTTGGCAGTCTGGAGGCGAGCGTTCCCATATCTTTGTGGAACCCGGGAGGGGATATCTTCACCCAAGGGGGAAGTATCGTTTCACGGTTAGGATTATTGTTCTACATCAAGATTTCTCTTCTTTTTGCTCTGGTGACTGCGGCCATCTTCGTGCATCAGCCATTCTGTCGATACGTCTGCCCGCTGGGGGCTATCTGGTCGGTCTTCAACCGATTCAGCCTGTTTCAGATGAAGGTCTGGGGTGATACCTGTGAACTTTTCGATGAGTGTCGCCGAGGATGCCCCATGGATATTGAGGTGCATCAGAATCCCAACGATGGGAACTGCACCCGTTGTTTGGAATGCACCAAATGTAAAAACGTCAGATTCAAGCCGATTTGGGCAGAGGAGAGAAAACGGTCCAACCGTGGAGAGACAGGACCTTTTCTGGAATCCATCAAAGAGGTGAGCAGATAATTAGAAAATTACAATCGCAACAGTTTAAAATAATCTTTAGGTGGCTTACGAGTTCAAATTCTAACCCCAAATTTGGTGGAGGACGAATATGCAGAGCAAAACTATTTGTTTTTGTCTGTTTTTGATTTTCATCTTGGGTTTCTTAGGTTCCCTCCTCTGGGCTCAATCGATGGAGAATGTTTGTCCGATCAATCAGGGTGATGACCGGCTGATTGAAGCTCCTCCTGTCCAAAGGGGGGAGATTTCCTCCTCAAAAGATTATACCGTTCCCCGCAAACAGGTGCTTTTGGAGATTGCTACCGCCACCTGGTGATCATTTTGTCCTTGGACAGCAGTTGCTGCCGATTCACTCAGAAAGTTGTATGGCGATGCAATAGCGGTTCTGGAGTGTCATTCCAGCACCTCCGATCCTTTCTACCTTTACGATGCTCGATACCGCATGATCACCTATTATGGCGTTCAATATTATCCCACAGGAATTTTTAACGGAACCAACTGGTACGTCGGGGGTAGCAGTGGCACCTTTAACGTTTACCATTCTAAATTTCTTCAAGAGATGACCGAAAATACGCCGGGTATCCTTTCGCTCAAGGTGGACTACGATCCCTTCAGTCGAACCGGCAATCTTGTTGCCAGGCTTCATTCGGTCGATCAAATAATCAACCCGGATTTGTATCTTCGCTATGCCATAACCGAAAGCCATAGGCGTTATCAGTGGCAATTTCTGGATACTCTCAATTTTATCCTGAGGGATATGCTTCCCAATTACAATGGTGTGTCCTTTTCCATCAACCAGGGTGAAACCTTTGTGGATACCCAGAGCTTTTACATGGACCTAACCTGGCAGGATCGCAACTGCGAGCTGGTGGTTTTCGTCCAGAGTGACTTTAGCAAGGAAGTTCTTATATCCAATTTGATTCCCTTATATCAGAGCCATCTTTCCGGAGATGCAAATTCCGACCGGGTGGTGAGCATCTCGGATGTAGTCTTTCTTTCCAATTACATATTTCATGAAGGTGCTGAGCCGAACCCCTCAGCCTCCGGTGATCCCAACGAGGATGGGGTCATAGATATTGAGGATATTGCCTATTTGATGAATTATTTGTATCAGAAGGGACCCGCTCCTCTGAGAGGATGGGAGATAGACTGATCAACTTTAGATTCACAAAGGAGGTGAGAAATGCCTGAAAGACAAAGAAGCTGGATTACCTTAATGGTGCTTTTTATCTTTTTTGTAAGTGCCACCAACATGGCTGATTCAAACTTGGACAAAGCAAAATGCCTTCCGGAGCAGCCCGGGCAGATATACCTTGAAGAGGATGAGTTTCCCATGGTAGGAAACAAGGGTGTTCCTCGAGATCAAGTTTTGCTGGAGATAAACACCGCCACCTGGTGAGGTTACTGTCCCTATGCGGCAGTTGCTGCAGATTCCTTGGAGAAGCTGAAAGGTGACAGCCTGGCAGTTTTAGAGTATCATTGGAGCGACCCCTTTGACAATTCGGATGCTCAGGGTCGAAGAAATTATTATGGAATTTCATCTTCCCCCATTGCTAAAATCGATGGGAGGAGGACCTGTTCGGGTGGTGGCTCGGGCACCTTTAATTGCTATTATGGTGCCTATACCATGGAAATGATGAGCTATTCGCCATGCACCCTTCGGGTGGATGTGCTGTATGATTCCACCTCCCGGTTTCTGAAGGTTAAAACCTGGGTGACCGCTCTGGACACCTTCACCCACGCTGATGCTCACCTGCGCTATGCTATAGCAGAAAGCCACAAATACTATCCCTGGCAAAACTTAGATAGCTTACACCACATCGTTCGAAAGATGCTACCCGACTATCACGGGGTTGCCTTTGGTATAGAGCCAGGAGAAACTTTTATCGACTCACAAAGTTACACTATAGACCCTTCCTGGGTGGATACTAATTGTTACGTGGTGGTCTTTGTACAGGCGGATGGCTATCTATACAACCCAGTATTCCGATCAGCCAAAAGATCTCTTTTCCCTACATATGTGTTTGGGGATTGCACCGGAGATGGTGCGGTGGATGTGGCAGATGTCGTGTTTTTGATAAACTATCTGTATAAGGGAGAGGAAGCACCCAATCCCTATGGAAGAGGGGATGTCAACCGAGACTGCATCATAGACGTGGCGGATATCGTTTACCTGATAAATTATCTTTACCGGTCAGGTGACGCCCCCCTCAAGGGATGCGACTAAACCATTTTCTTTTAAGGAGGTGATTTACAGAACAAGAGGGACTTTCGCAGAAGTCAGATTGTCGGACGGGATGAATCCCCATCCCTATTAAAGAGAGCAACTTATCAACCATGGTGTCGGGCATTTAGACCTACTTACTCAGTTGAGCAACAGCCCCCAAGATGTGTGAAAAAATACCGAAAGGTCGATAAAATTCAGATTGAGTTGAAGGATTTCTTCCAGACCAGAATTAAAAGTTTTCCAAGAGAGTTTTTCTTTGATCGTTTTGGTCTGTGGAGGTAATTTTGATTTTACAAACGTCCACATTTGAGCTTTATCACCACGAGGGGGATTTTGAGAATCTGAAGGAGATCACAATCGGCTTGTTTGGTAGAACTTGATGGTAAAAACAACATCAAATTTAAAGGAGGACGGATGTCTCGAAACAAAAAGAATTGGATTGTTTTAGAAGCTGGTATTCTTTTAGCCTTGTTGATGGTTCTTCTCACTGGTCCGGAGAAAGCCTTGGCTGAACCTTTCGGTTTTGACTTCACCTACACCGCTGGAGACACCACCAAATTTGGTGCAGTGTGGGACACTACCCAGTTTGCGTCGGTGCTGACCAACACTGGAACCGAAGCGGATAGTTACAGCGTGAGCCTTACCGAAAATCCTGGCACCCCTCCGGAATGGTGGGTGCGGATGTGTGCCGGGGGAATTTGCTGGGACTCCCTGGTTACCTCGGTAAACGTCTACTTAGAGCCGGGACAGCATGACGATATCCTTCTGGATGTCATGCCCAGAACCGTGGATGAGGGGAGCTTCACCATCACCGTGGAGTCTTACGGAAACCCGGGCATAAAGCTGACCAAATCCAAAACCTTTATTCTGACCTCCTATGAACCGGGTCCGGTTACCAATCAGTGGGGGTTGATAATCCTCATCCTGCTCCTTTTGGCTTCGGGACTTTACTTGGCGTATAGAAGATTTGCACCGGTAAAAGAAACTTAGGCTCAAAGGGCAAGTAGCTATTACAAATTGGAGTCTCCTCCAAATGGGTTGCTAATAGGTGATTCTACGGGCATTCAGGCTATTATTCGCAGAATCCATAGGAGATGGGAAAGGAGATGTGGTTCTCTATTAAAGATCCCAGAAGCTAAATGAAGGAGAACCCAAAAATTAAAGATTTAACCAAAAGAGCTCCTAAAAACAGGAGCTCTTCTTTATAGAATACCACAAAGGTAATATCGCTTTCTGGTGAGATCGGGAAAAGAAAGGGAGAGGCACAAGGTAGCCAGGTTATAAAGTGATTTATTTGTCCTCTTCAGGGAATGGGTAAAAAAGCTCCCTTTTAGGCGAAAACTTCAGTATGATCAAGAAGCATATCTGATGGCTTCATAGGATTGGATTTCTATTTCTATAAATGGAATTGAATTATAAATAACAAAATCTTTTTGTTTTATGCTTTGTGTATATGAATTCCATACTTTTCCATAAAATGTTGTTTGACCAGAAGCGTCTTCTGGAACTTGTACTATAAATGTTATTTCTCTTGA
>JAOZNS010000200.1 GCA_029933635.1 Candidatus Zixiibacteriota bacterium
TAAAGGAAGGAAGCTGGTAAAATCCAAATCATCCACCCCTGCATTACAGGGTTGTCCTCAAAGACAAGGAGTTTGCACCCGGGTTTATACCAGCACCCCCAAGAAGCCAAATTCGGCTTTAAGGAAGG
Source organism: Candidatus Zixiibacteriota bacterium (assembly GCA_029933635.1). Lineage (GTDB taxonomy): Bacteria > Zixibacteria > MSB-5A5 > MSB-5A5 > SM1-73 > SM23-73-3. Next base: position 129 of record JAOZNS010000200.1, read on the forward strand.
TGGCTCGGGTCAGGTTGACCAACGGTATCGAGGTTACCGCATACATTCCGGGAGAGGGGCATAACCTCCAGGAGCACTCCATAGTCTTGGTCCGAGGCGGGAGGGTAAAGGATCTGCCCGGGGTGAGGTATCACGTCATCAGAGGAACCCTGGATGCCAGCGGAGTGGCAGATAGAAAACAGGGAAGATCAAAATACGGAGCCAAAAAGCCCAAAAAGGCGGCGGTAGCTTAAAAGATTTGAAAAGTCTTTATCTGCACGCAGGGAGTCTTCTCTGTTGCAGAATTTTTTTGTATGCAAAAAGAATTCCAAGCATTCAAGTTGTATCAGGTCATAGATCTGATTAGGGTGCTAGGAATGGTTCCTGAGAGAACATGAAATTTTCGACTTTTTCTTTGGAGGAGTGGACTTTTCTGTGGGGATGAAGCGATGAAAAACGCAAGTACAAGGATCCTTTATGTGGGGATCATTCTAGTTGTCGGGATTTGCGTCTATCTCGGAGGATGTAAAAAAAACTTATTAGGGATCAAAAAGTTGGTTTCGTGGAGGGATTTGTAAAAGATTCTGTTAACTTAACACCTATATTTGGCGCAGAGATTTTAGATGGGGCGCCGCCAGACACAGCATTCATCGCAAAAACGGATTCAACCGGATATTATAGATTTGGTAAATCTCCAGGTACAATGGTCGTCACCGCTAAAGCGGTCGGGTATAAATTACAGACTAAAACAGTGGAGATAATCGATAAAAAAACAACCAGATTAGATTTTTTCTTAAATGGAAAGTGAGGGGAAAATGAAAATAATAAAAAGAATATCATGGGCGTTATTAATTGTTTTTGTCTCGTGGCGACTTGGAGACGGCGTGACAAAAACAAACTCTTTAATAATATTGGATTACAAAAGCAACATCGACTATACAGAATCCGCGATTGAACTGGTCTCAAGATACTGTGGAGAAATCTATCATGTATTTAGAGGAAAAGTTTTGATGGGATATATTCCGGAAGATAAAATTAATCTACTTATAGGTAAGTCCGGGATTCTGGATGTTTACCAAAACACAACCTTGCCCAATAAAGACGATGCATTAGTGAATTCAGCTATCAAAGCCTTCAGTAGCCTCTTGCAACCGGAAGAAGAACTAACCCAGAGTGAGATAGGTGAAAAGCCACTTGATAAATGGAAAGACGATGTCCGTGTAACCTATCCAACCAAGAGTTCAAAAACTGGCCTTTCGGATCGTTTTACTTCCGAATATATGATCGGCAGAGTGGCAGTGGGAATCGTGATAGTTGAAGGAAATGGTGATCCGCAGTATGACTGGACGCCACAAACTTTAGATTCCGTTACAGCACAGATAATAATGGGTTTAGATTGGTTAGCGGATAAGGCAAGCGAGAACAATTCCAACGTCTGTTGGTTTTATGATTGGCATTATTCTGTACTAGTGCCGGAAGAGTCTATAGAAGGTCCGAGTGGAATTGATGCTTCCGACGATGATTATGTAATTTCCTGGATAGGATACGCAATACAAGCTTTGGGGTATGATCCTGGTGTACGTAACTATAATTCCGCTCTTGACTGTTATTTCTTTTCGGACGGCCTTAGTGCTATCTATAAGCTATGTTCGTGATCTTCGATACACATATCAAACTGACTGGGCATTTGCCATGTTTGTAGCAAACGGAGATACATTTATAGACGGGAATTTTGCATGGGCAATGGGTTGGAACGATAGGCATTTTTTGGGTCAGCCTATAGGAAGGGATCATGCTGGCGATGAAGTTACCAGCGGGATTTACTTTTATCGTCTTCAGGCTGGAGAATATCAGGAAGTTAGGAAAATGGTAGTAGTGAAATGAAAAAGCAGATGTAAAATGTCTTTATCAAAAAATTTTTTTAGTCCCATACTTAAAAAGGCTAAAACATGCCAAGAAGAAAAGCGGCGGTAAAAAGAGAGAGGACGACAGATTACAAATTCAAAGACATCTTGGCTGGTCAGTTCATCAACTACATAATGCGGAGAGGGAAAAAGAGTCTGGCCGAGAGGATATTCTATGATTCCATCGACATCCTCACCAAAAAGACTGGGCAGCCGGGATTGAACGTCTTTAAGAAGGCTTTGGACAACGTGCGTCCCATCCTGGAGGTGAGACCACGTCGGGTGGGAGGTGCCACCTACCAGGTGCCCATGGAGGTTAGGCCGGAAAGAAGCATCGCTTTAGCGATGAGATGGATCATAAGCTATGCCAAACAAAGAAGCGGTCACTCCATGGCGGAAAAGCTGGCAGCAGAGCTTTTAGCGGCCTCTAAAAAAGAGGGAGCCTCCATAAAGAAAAAGGAGGATACCCATAAGATGGCGGAAGCCAATAAGGCTTTTGCTCATTTCAGATGGTGAAGATAAAAAGGTCGAATTGAGGCAAATAAAATCCTTGATGAAGATGTTTCGATCTTGACCAGAGGGATTTTTTGTGGCAGTAAAAAAGGAAACGGTCTGAAACAGTCTCAAGTGTTGAACACAAGAACACAGGAAGTTACTTGGAGTAACAATAAAAGGTTTAATTTTATGTCCAGAGGTTTTCCCTTACAGAGGTTGAGAAACATCGGGATAATGGCTCATATCGACGCTGGCAAGACCACCATCACCGAACGGATCCTCTACTATACTGGAAAGACTCATCGAATGGGGGAGGTGGATGAGGGATCGGCGACCATGGACTGGATGGAGCAGGAGAAGGAGAGAGGTATAACCATCACCTCTGCTGCCACCACCTGCTTCTGGAAAGGTCATCAGATAAACATCATCGATACCCCCGGACATGTGGATTTCACCGCGGAGGTGGAAAGGTCGTTGAGGGTTCTGGATGGGGCTATCACAGTTCTGTGTGGAGTGGGAGGGGTGGAACCTCAATCCGAGACCGTATGGAGACAGGCAAACAAATATAACGTTCCTCGGATCGTCTTTGTAAACAAGATGGATCGGGTCGGATGTGATTTCGCTCGGGCGGTTGGGATGCTAAGGGAACGTCTGGGCGCCAATGTGGTTTACATTCAGTTGCCGGTTCACCGGAAAGAAAAATTTATCGGAATAATTGACTTAATTAGCATGCAATACCGAATCTATCATGAGGAGAGTTTGGGTGCCACCTTCGAGGATATTCCCATCCCGGAAGATCTTCTGGATGAAGCGCAGAAAAGCAGAGAGGAACTTCTGGAGGCACTGACCTTCTACGACGATCAGCTTTTGGAGAAATTCTTAAATGATGAGCCTATACAGGATGAGGAGATAAAAAAGGCACTGAGAAAAGCTACCTTGGACGCAAAGGTTTTTCCGGTTCTTTGTGGGTCTGCTCTTCGGAATAAAGGGGTGCAGAAACTTTTGGATGCTGTGGTTGACTTTCTCCCTTCTCCAGTGGACATACCACCGGTCAAAGGGACCCATCCCGACAAAAACCGCGAAGAGAAAAGAAGACCTTCCGATGACGAACCTTTCTGTGCCTTAGCTTTTAAGATAGCCTCAGATCCCTATATGGGGAAGTTGACCTATTTTCGAGTCTACTCAGGAAAGTTGAAGGTGGGGAATGTGGTTCTAAACGCAAACACCAAGACAAGGGAAAGGATGGCCCGCATCCTGGAGATGCATGCCAACAAAAGGATCGATAAGCAAGAGATATTCACCGGAGATATAGCCGCGGCGGTAGGTTTGAGGAAAACCACCACAGGTCATACTCTGTGCGAGCAAAAAAGGCCGATCGTGTTGGAAAAGATGAGTTTTCCTGAGCCGGTGATCTCGGTCGCAATCGAGCCCAAAACCAAGGCGGATCAGGATCAGTTGAGCTTAGCCCTTTCCAAGCTGGCAGATGAAGATCCTACTTTTGGCGTGAAAATCAATGAGGAGACCGGTCAAACCATAATTTCAGGAATGGGCGAGCTTCATCTTGAGGTATTGGTGGAGCGAATGATGCGAGAGTTCGGGGTCCAGGCCAAGGTGGGAAAGCCGCAGGTGGCCTACAAGGAGACCATCACCCTCCCGGCTGAGGCGGAGGGAAAATTCATCCGACAGACTGGAGGGAAGGGTCAATATGGATGGGTGAAAATAAGGTTGGAGCCTTTGCCCAAAGGGGGTGGTTTTAAGTTTGAGGATCGCACCAAAGGTGGGATTTTACCAAAACAATTTGTCCCTCCCGTTAAGGAGGGGATCGCCGAGTCCATGCAAAATGGCGTCTTGGCTGGATATCCTATGGTGGACATAAAGGCAATCCTTCTGGAGGGCAAATATCACGAGGTGGATTCCACTGAGATCGCCTACCGGATTGCAGGGTCTTTGGCTTTCCAGGAGGCGGCCAATAAAGCTGGTCCCGTTCTTTTAGAACCCGTGATGAGCGTGGAAGTTACGGTGCCCGATGAATATTTGGGAGATGTGATAAACGATTTGAATTCCCGGCGGGGAAATATCTTAGGAATTCATCCAAAGGGAAATGCTCGGGCCATCTCGGTGGTGGTGCCCCTCTCGGAGATGTTTGGCTATGCCACCCGTTTGCGATCGTTAAGCCAAGGCAGAGCCACCTTCACCATGGAGTTTGACCATTATGCACAGGTGCCAGACAGCATCTTCGAGGGCTTGATCACCAGGCTGAGAGGGTTTTGAACTCTGGATAAAGATTTGTTTGAAATTTAAAAATGAAGGGTAATTATCTTATAGAAAAAAATTATTAGGCAGAGTCAAGTAAGAAAAACCTGGAGGGTATTTTTATGGCCAAGCCGAAATTTGTTCGGACCAAGCCGC
>JAOZNS010000033.1:0-5691 GCA_029933635.1 Candidatus Zixiibacteriota bacterium
AAATGCTTCTGAAGCTATAAACAAGCTGGCAAATCGTTTTCCCTTTAAGGGTGATTCGATAGTTTTATGTTCGGAGATGGAACATCACTCCAATGATCTTCCCTGGAGAAGAAAAGCTAAGGTCCTCTATGCGAAGGTGGACCAAGCAGGTGCATTGGACTTAAGTGATTTAGAAGATAAACTCAGAGCCGGTGGGGGAAAAATTCAGTTGGTGGCAATCACAGCCGCCTCCAATGTGACCGGCTATGTGAATCCCATTTATAGGATCGCCTCCTTGGCTCATCGATATGGTGCCAAGATAGTGGTGGATGCGGCTCAACTGGTGGCTCATAGACGGATGGAGGTCAAATCGGACGATGATCCCGAACATATCGACTTTCTGGTCTTTTCAGCCCACAAGATGTATGCCCCCTTTGGCGTAGGCGTTCTGGTGGGACCCAAATCGATGTTTGCCACGGGGGAGCCGGAACATGTGGGGGGAGGTACGGTGGAGCTGGTAACCAAAGACCAAGTCCTGTGGACCGTCTTACCGCAAAAGGAGGAGGTAGGCTCACCCAATGTGGTGGGTGCGATCGCATTGGCTGAGGCAATAAAGGTGCTCCAGAAGATGGGAATGAGACATATCGTCGAACATGAGAAAAAACTAGCCCAGTATACCATCAGAAGATTGAAATCGATCAAAGATTTGGTAATCTATGGAAATAGCGTTTATGATGATGATCGCTTAGGAGTGATTGTCTTCAACTTGAAAGGAGTTCATCACGCCTTGGTGGCGGCCATATTAAGCTATGAGTTCGGCATTGGAGTGCGACACGGTTGTTTTTGTGCTCACCCTTACCTGAAAAATCTTTTAAGAGTAACAGAGGAACAGTCCCAAAAGCTAAAGGAAGAAATTAGAAGATCATATAAAGCCAACCTCCCCGGCGCAGTCAGGGTGAGCCTCGGTTTCTATAATAGTTCAGAGGAGATAGATCAATTGATCGAGGCACTCGAAAGGATCTCTCACAAGGATTATAAAGGAGATTATAAACTGAACCCCACCTTGGGTGAGTTTATCCCGGACGGTCTCTCCTTCGACTATCAGAGTTATTTTGACTTTTAAGTTCTCATGAACAGGAGATTTTGTAGGGGGATGATCTTTCGAGCTCTTAAATTGAAGGAAAGCGGTGGTTGATTCTTACCTGATAACCATTCTATTTGTTAAAGAAAACCATGTGGTCTGACATAATCTTAATTCTACTGGTTTTAATTTTCATCCTTAGCATCATCAAGATCTCTTCGGATCTGAGACGAGGAAGACCCACCAGATGGATCATAAAGGAGGGTATAATTCTTCTGGCGATCCTGATAGGATTGATAATTGTGGATATCAGAGTGATAAAAGAAAGCAGGGTTAAAGAAAAAAGCGTGGGGAAGTCAGAAGGTTTTTCAATTACATTGAAACGAGATAGAACAAAAAAGCTCTTATCCCAACTTCAGGATTACACAGAAGGGCTGGAAAATGTGGAGGACCCTCAGTTAAGATCGCTTCTCAGACAGGGGTTAGAGCATAAAACTAACGCCGAGTATTCGGAAGCTTTGGACCTTTGCAGACAGGCGCTGGATCTGAATCCTGAAGAGGAGGAAAAGCTTATCTTACTGATACTGATGGGCAATTGCGAATCGAATCTAAAGAAGTACGATTTAGCCATAAATTATTATTTTCAAGCTGAAAGGCTGGCCCAACAGAGAGAAGATGATACAGTCTTGGTTGCCATCTTTTCCAACTTAGCCTTAGCCTTTCAGTTGAAGGATGAACTTGATGGCGCTCTAAGGAGTTATTTTAATCTGCTCAAACTTTTCAGAAAAATGAGAGATGAATCTGGGCAGAAAAATACGCTCGCTCAGATCGGCTTTTTGTATCAGATGAAAGGGGAGGAGGACAGTGCCTCCTTCTATCATGAAAGATCGCTTGAAAAAGCGGGAACTGAGTTTGACCCTTTGGTTGAGGCAGCCCAGATGAACAATCTGGCTTTAATATATAGATCCAAGGGCCTGCCTGATTCAGCTTTGACCCTGCAAAGGCAGGCTCTTCTGCTTTTTCAGAAGGTAGGTGACAAGAAAAACGAAGCCAGCGTTTTAAGCAACATCGGTCTGACCTATCAGGAGATGGGAGATTTAAAGAAGGCTTTGGATTATCATCAAAAGGCCTATGAGATCGACACCGCTATTGGGGAACTGATGGGGCAGGCTGGTGACCTTACCAATATAGGCTCGGTTCTGGAACAGAATGGAGATTTCGTCCAGGCGAAACAGTTTTATCAACGGGCACTTTCCCTTTTTGAGAAACTTGAGGCAAAAAGGGAGATCGAATTCGTTCGTAAAAACATTCAGAGGGTGAAGGAGAAGATAGGGCCGTAGAAAAAGATTTAGATAGAGATTCTTAAAAAGCCAAATGCAGGGAGGAAAGTTTTTTCTTCATCATAGAAGAACTGCTGAAACAGTCATGAAGCCTCCTGAAAGCATCTTGTTGATCCAGCTGCGTCGGATCGGAGATGTGCTTCTGTGCACCCCAGCCTTGCGCGCTTTAAGAAGAAGCTTCCCCAGAAGTTATATCGCCTTCCTTACGGAAAAGGAATCTGCAGATATTTTGGCATTAAATCCATATCTGGACGAGCTCTTCGTGCTTGAGAGAGAAAGATACAGAAGTCCCTTTTACTTTCTCAAAAATATCTGGCAGATCAGAAGGAGGCGGTTTGATCTGGTGATAGATTTTCTGGGAACTTTTCGGAGCGCTTATATCTCTTTCTTTTCCAGCGCAAAGCAAAAAGTGGGATATGATCTCAGGTTACGTAAACATTTATATGATGTTACCATAAAAAATGATGGGAAGCGCAAATATGCGGCTGAGCACAAGCTGGATGCATTGAGAGCCCTGGGTCTGGAAGACTTTGATCTGAAACTGGATTTTTTCATTCCGGATCATTCAGATTCTTTTGCGGAAAGATTTTTTAAGGAGAATGGACTTGATCAAAATAAACTGATCATTTCCATCTCTCCCACCAGCCGCAGGCATTTCCGGCGCTGGTCCCTGGATAAATTTGCTTATCTGGCAGATTGGCTGATTTCTCAATTCAAAGCTCAGATTATCCTGGTGTGGGGCCCGGGAGAAAGGGAAACAGTTGAAGAGATTAAAAGGCAAATGAGACAAAGACCAACAATCTGTTGGGAGACTTCAAATCTTTTTCAGCTGGGAGCGATTCTCAGAAGATGTGACCTTCATCTGGGGAATGATAATGGGACCAAACATATTGCCGTGGCGATGGGAAAACCCACCATAACCATCTATGGACCTCAAGATCCAGTGAGCTGGACTTATCCAGACCTTTCCCGGCATAAATTTTTGAAGAAAGGGACAGATTGTCCCGATTGCGAAAAAATCAAACACAAATGCACCGAGCTTTCCTGCCTGAATCAAATCTCCGTGGAGGAGGTTCTAAAGGTTTTCCTTCAACTCTTAAAAGATCTTTACAAAAATAAAGAAAACAGGTTTGTCCAAAAAATTGAACATCTTGCAATTGATCAATGTAAGATGGTATAATGCCTGTGCCTACTATGCGATTAGCCTCTCCTGCGCCTTAAAAAGAAGAGGTCACCGGGTTATAGTAGCTGGTGATCCCTTCTCTCCGCCAATTCTGCAGGCCAAGAAACTAAGGCTGTCAGTTTTTGAAGATATTTTCCTAAGCCATATCAATCCATGGATGATCGGATATAATGTCAAAAGGATGGTGGATTTGGTAAGAAGAGAAAGGATCGACATCATAAATGCGCACCGAGGGGAAAGTCATCTGGTAGCCGCACTTGCTAAGGTTTTTTTCAAACGAAAGGTTCCCCTGATAAGGACCAGAGGAGATGCAAGATTTCCCCAAGCTAATCTGCTCAATCGGTACCTGAATGATAGGCTCACCGACAAGATCATCACCACATGTCAGATCCTGAGGGAAAGCTATATAAATGATTTGAGGATTCCAGCGGCTAAAGTGGTCAACATTGGGGTTGGGATCGACCATGAGCTTTTCTCTCCCCGGGATGAAAAAAGGACCTGGGGAGAAAGGCTGTCCATACCAGAAGAAAGTCTGGTGGTGGGAATGGTGGGAAGGCTTTCACCGGTAAAAGGACACAGGTATTTCATTCGCTCGGCAGAATATGTCTTGAAGCAGATGCCCCATACCATCTTTCTGATCTGCGGCCAGGATGCCCAGATGACCGCCGATCAACTGAAGGAAGAAGTGAAAGCCATGAAGATGGAAAAGAATTTCCGTTTCATCGGAAAGGTAAAGGATGTCAGAGGAATCATCTCCCTTTTCGATATAGGGGTGGTGGCATCGGTGGGATCGGAGACCATCTGTCGGGTGGCCCTGGAATATATGTCCATGGGAAAACCGGTGGTGGCAACTAAGGTTAACGCGATCCCGGAGGTGATAGACCATGGGGTCAACGGCCTGGTGGTAGAACCAGAGAATGCACAAAAGTTAGGTCTTGCTCTGGTTGAGCTGTTGCAGGATGAACAGAAAAGGAAAAGGTTCGGGAAAAAGAGCCGCGATAGGGTGCGGGATGAATTCACCTTAGATATCTTTGCTCAGAAAACAGAAAAGGTGTATCTTGAACTTTTGGACTAACAAGAAATCTTGTATTTTGCAATGTCAAAAGATGATATGATAAAGATTGCTGAGAAAATCATCTGGCTCTCCCTTTGCGGATTCGTCTTTTTCTCTCCCTGGTCAATAGCGGGAGCACAGACTGCTGTTATCCTGGCGCTATTTGCTTGGGGGATTAAGATGGTTTTCTCCAAGAAACCTTGTTTGAAACGCACACCCTTGAACCTTCCAATTTTTTTATATGTAGCTACTATGGTAATATCTGTAATATTCTCACCTTTTAAGATTAATAGCCTGCTGGCTTTAAAGGAGGAGTGGTTGCTTTTGATATTCTTTTTGATCGTTAACAACCTCAGAGAGGAAACCCAGATCAAAAGGCTTTTGACCATATTGATTTCCGTCTCCACCTTGGTGGGGTTTTATGCCATCTGGCAACATTACACTGGAATGGATCTTTATCGAAGCAGACCGCTTGAACCCAAGGGAGATGTTTTTGTAAGCTTAGGACTTTTCGATCATCATCTCACCTTCGGTGGCTACTATATGATGGTTTTCCTCCTTGCTTTAGTTGGGTTGTTTAGTCGGAAAAAGGCGGGTATTTTTAAAGTTTTTGATTTTCTTGCGCCCATAATCTTGGGATTATCTTTGCTTTTCAGTTATGCTCGTAGCGCCTGGTTTGGTGGGCTGGTGGGAATTTTAGCTTTTGGCTTTCTTAAGGGCAAAAGGTTTGTCATCCTTTCGCTTCTGGGGTTGATGGTTCTTTGCCTTTTAATCTACATCCTCGAGCCAACGAGTTGGGAGAGAATCAAACAGATCGATCTATCCAGAGATAAGCCGGAATCCACCAGAATCAGATTGTGGCAGACCTCGATTAACATGATAAAAGATAAGCCCTTCTGGGGAATCGGCTTAGGCAACTTCGGGCGGCTGTTTGACCGCTATAAGGTGGAAGGAGTTTATGATACCATCTGTCATCCCCATAATGATTTTCTGAACGTGGCGGTGAACTCCGGCCTTTTAGGACTTTTAGCTTATTTAAGCATCTGGGTGATAT
>JAOZNS010000033.1:5701-17460 GCA_029933635.1 Candidatus Zixiibacteriota bacterium
TCCACTATTAAGTCCATATTCAGAAATAAAAAGAATGATCTCGGCCACTCGATGCAATTGGGTGGAATAGTTACCATCATAGCTTTCCTTTTTGCCAGCCTTTTTCAGTGTTACTACACCGATGCTGAGGTAAACATGCTCATCATGTTTATCATGGGACTGACCGTGGTGGCGAATCTTAAAATCGAAGGGGGAGATGTTGGGTAAAATCTCCTGCATCATCATCACCCGTAATGAGGCCAAAAACATAAGGAGATGCTTGCAAAGCATTAGCTGGGCAGATGAGATCATTCTGGTGGACTCAGAAAGCACGGATGACACCAAAAGAATCGCCTCTGAGTTTACCGACAAAATCTATGATTTAAGGTGGGAGGGGTTTGGTCCAGCTAAGGAGTTTGCGAAAGGTAAAGCCAAAGGCGAATGGATATTTTCCTTGGATGCAGATGAGGTGGTGACAGAAAGGTTGCGGGACGAAATTTGGCAGGTCGTCCGGTCTGATGATTCTCTGGATGGATATTTTATTCCCAGAAGATCAAACTTTCTGGGCCGATGGATGAAACATGGTGGGTGGTATCCGGATCGGGTCCTGCGACTTTTCAAAAAAAGTAGAGGGAGTTTTAATCACCGGCTGGTGCACGAGGAGGCGAAGATATCAGGAAAGACAGGTCGTCTCAAAAACGATATTCTACATTATACCGATCCTGACTTTGATCATTATCTCAAAAAGTTGAATCAATACACCTCATTGGATGCGTTTCAACTTTACAGACAAAGAAAAAAGGCGAAACTTTCAGACATCCTTTTTCGACCACCACTTACTTTTGTTAAGATGTATATATTAAAAGCAGGATTCTTAGATGGTCTCCCCGGACTGATTTTATCCCTCTCCTCGGCATTTCATGTTTTCTCCAAATATGTTAAGCTCTGGCATCTGTGGCGGCAACGAATCAGCGGAAAATAAATAGGAATTCGAAGGTTCGAAAAGAAGCTATGTTGCTTAACCGATGAGATCGTATATTTAATATAAAGGTGATTTGTTTCTTTTGGAGAAAATGGGAAGGACGGCTTTAACAGGAAAGGAAAGATTTCTGGTGATCCGAACCGACCGGATTGGGGACGTGATTCTCTCCACTCCGGTGCTGGAGGCGATAAGGTCTCACTTTCCCAAGGCCCATCTGACTCTGTTGGTTTCTCCATATGCCGCTGATGTGGTTAAAAACAATCCCCATCTTGACGATGTGATAATTGATGATCACAAAGGGATCAAAGGGTTTTTGGGGCTGGTCAAACTGATAAGGGCAAAAAGATTGGATGTTGCCATCCTGCTTCGACCAACTTTTAGGCTGGCTTTACTGCTTTTTTTAGCTGGGATAAAATACAGGATAGGGACCGGCTATAGATTTTACCAGGTATTTTTGAATTGGAAGGTCTATGAGCATCGAAAGGTGAATTTGCGGCATGAGACCGAATATAATTTGAATCTTTTGAAACCTCTGGGAATAAAAAAGGAGAAGATATTGCCCAGGGTATACCTTTCCGCCCAGGAGGAGGAGGTTGCCCATCGGATTTTGGAAGAATTTAAGATCGCCCCAAAGGATATGGTGATAGCGATTCATCCAGGAAGTGGTAATTCCTCCTTGAATTTGCCGCCAAGAAGATTTGCCCAGGTGGCGGATATGCTTGTGGAAAAGGTCAATGCAAAAATAATCTTCACCGGAACAGAAAGAGAGAAAAAACTGGTTGGTTTTATAAAGAATAATATGAAGCATCCGGCCATCGATCTGACCGGCAGGACTACCTTGCGAGAGCTGGCGGCGGTCTTGAAAAGTTGTGATGTGATGATCTCCAACAGCACCGGACCGATGCACCTGGCAGCCGCTTTGGGAACCCCTACGGTAGCAATCTTTTGTCCCATCTTCTCCACAGGTCCGATCAGATGGGGACCATATGGAGAAGGACACCAAGTGATTTTGCCACCCGTTCCCATCTGCTTTAAGTGCAAGCCCAGAGGCTGTCCTCACTACTATTGTATGGAAAAGATTAAAGCGGAGGGAATAGTAGCCAAAGTTTGTTTGGCATTGAATAGAAAAAGTGAAGAAGAGATTAAAACTCCAAAAACAACTTAATAGGCAAGTGCCTATCACACAAAAAAACATAAGGTCTCTATCGTAGCCAATGGTTTATCCTTTATCCTCAAATTTTATGAATCGATCAGCTGGGAATTGGGTTTCGTTTGATAAACCAAGCAATGAGAAAGTTAATTTGCTCTGGAATCTTCAAGGGTCGATTTAAAAGACTCATTCAGAGGTAAGATTAAATGAATTTAGCGGAGTTCATAATTGGGGTTGAGTCGTTTAACGCCAACATAGACATCCCTTTGGTTCGGAAAGCATATGAGTTTTCCGCCAAAGCTCACAGTGGTCAATATCGTGTGTCCAGGAAGCCCTATCTGGAACACTGCTTGGAGGTGGCTTTCATCCTGGCAGAACAGCACCTGGATTCTGCCACCATCGCCGCGGGACTTTTACATGACGTGGTGGAGGATACGGATGTGACCATCGAAAGGATAAGGGAGGAGTTTGGAGATGAAATCGCTGACCTGGTAGATGGGGTGACCAAGATCGGAGAACTTAAATTCAAAAGCTTAGAAGAAGAGCAGGTGGAATATTTCCGCAAGATGCTTCTGTCCATGGCTAAGGATATCCGGGTGATCATCATCAAGCTGGCAGATCGACTGCACAACATGAGAAGTTTAGACTCCCTTCCAAAAGATAAGCAAAAGAAGATAGCTCAGGAAACCAGAGAAGTTTATGCACCTTTGGCTCATCGGTTTGGAATGGCCAGGATAAAATGGGAGCTGGAGGATTTGTCCTTAAAATATCTTGATCCAGAAGCCTATGATGAGCTGGTGCGAAAGGTGGCCGCCAGAAGAGAGGATCGTGAGGCCTACATCCGGGAGATCACCGAGCCTCTTAAAAGGGAGTTAAAAAAGGCAAAAATCAAGGCAGAAATCACCGGAAGAGCCAAGCATTTTGATTCCATCTATCGCAAGATGAAAAAAAGGCAGAAGCCTTTCGAGGAGATTTATGATCTTTTCGCCATTCGCATCCTTGTAGATTCAGAAGGCGAGTGTTATCATGCCCTGGGTATCGTTCACACCCTGTGGATGCCGGTGGCGGATCGTTTTCGTGATTACATCGCCCTGCCCAAATCCAACATGTATCAGTCGCTTCATACCACGGTGATCGGTCCTCGGGGGAAGATGGTCGAGATACAGATTAGGACTCATCAGATGCACAGAACGGCTGAATACGGGATAGCGGCTCACTGGCTATATAAGGAGGGACGGAAAGAGCCGGATGAATCAGATAAGCAGATGACTTGGTTGAGGGAGGTTCTGGAGTGGCAAAAGGATTTGACCAACCCATCGGAGTTCTTAGAATATCTTAAGATAGATCTTTTCCAGGATGATATTTTCGTATTCACCCCTAAGGGAGAGCTAAAACAGCTTCCCAAAGGATCCACCCCCTTGGATTTTGCCTATGCAGTCCATAGCGAGATAGGCAATCACTGCGTGGGCGCCAAGGTGGATGGGAAAATGATGCCCTTGGATACGGTCCTTTCCAGTGGACAGGAGGTGGAGGTGATCACCTCTCCACATCAGACTCCCTCCCAAGACTGGCTCAAGATCGTTAAGACCACCAGAGCTCGAAGCAAAATCAGGCACTGGCTAAGACAGAAAAGATATGAGGAAAGTATCAGCTTAGGCAAGGAGATCTTTGAAAGGGAGCTAAAGAAACGTCACCTGAAGCCACTCTCCGACCAGGAGCTTTCCGATTTCGCAATGCGATTGAATTTCAATGACTCAGCGGCAATGTTATCCGCATTGGGAAATGGAACAATCTCTCTTAAACAGATCCTCAACAAACTTGTCCTGCCAGAGGAGAGGAAGGAAGCCAGACCTTCGGTCATCAGGAAATTCGTGGAAAAAGCCAGGGGAAGCGCCAAGGGGATAAGGATTGGAGGAATGGGCAATATGATGTTTCGTTTTGCCCAGTGTTGCCAGCCGGTCCCGGGAGAGCAAATTGTGGGATTCGTTACCCGAGGACGGGGTGTTTCCATCCACCGTTCCGATTGTCCCAATGCCCTGCAGATGCTCACCGAGGACGAAAGGCGAGTGGAGGTGAAGTGGGATGTGGAGAAGGATCAGTCCTTTTTGGTTAAGCTCGACGTTATGGTGGAGGATCGCAAGAATATGCTGAGGGATATCACTCAGGCAATTTCGGATGCAGACACAAACGTTCGCGGGGCGGAGATAAAAGGGGGAGAGACCACCTCCACAGGAAGTTTTATCATCGAGGTAAAAAACATAAATCATCTGAATAAAACCTTAAAGAAGATTAAAAAGGTCAAGGGAGTAATTCAGGTGGAAAGATCTAAGGGATTGGAAAAAATAAAGGCACCGCAGGAAAATGAGATCGAGTGATTTCGTACTTAACCAGACCGATGGTATCAAATGGCTATCCTTTCCCTCCCTGGAAGTTTATCCCTTTCTTGTTCATGGATTCCTAATCAGAAGCCCAAACCTTTCCAAAGATGCACAAGGCAAACAGGCAGGAAATCTTTTAAAAAAGATCACCTCTCAAGAAAGATTTCTTATTTATCTTACCCAGACGCACCAGGACGAATGTATAATCATAACTCCAGGAGATGAATTGAAAGAAAGTTACAGAGGGGATGCCATCCTGACCACTCGAGATGATCTTTTCATCTCCGTCTGGGTGGCTGACTGTTTGCCCATCTTTTTAGTGGAAAAAAGAAGGAGGGTAATAGGTCTGGTCCATGCTGGATGGAGAGGAACGCTTATGGGAATTGCTCGAAGAACCCTAAAGAAGGCAAAACATCGGATTGGAAGCAAACCCAAAGACTTTACTGTTCTCCTTGGACCGTGCATCCAGAGGTGTTGCTATCAGGTTTCGGATGATGTGGCAATTTTGTTTGATAAGGAATGCGTGAACCGGGATGCAAATGACCGGTTTACCCTTGATTTGGTTTGTGCTAATATGAAACAATTGGTCGGATGTGGAGTACAAGAAGATAAGATATTTGTGGTTGACATGTGTACCTTTTGTCAGTATGAACTTTTTCACTCTTACAGGCGAGATAAAGACCAATCTTTGAGAATGATCGCATTTATGGGCTTGAGATAAAGTTTCAGCTTATTCAAAAGTTTATAATCTTAAAACCGGGAGCAGAGATGAAAAAAGCTATTTTTTTCTTGTGGTTGATTTGCTTTCTTTTGGTCGGTTCTAAGACATGGGCGATAACTGGCTTGGGCCTTGGCATAAAGGGAGGGCTGATTCAGAATTACAAAAATGATAATTTGAATTTGATCCCGGTAGATGAAAAAGATTGGCTTGAGGAAATGCCCATGGTGGGAGTGCATCTAAAAATCGGAACTTTGCGCCCAATCCATCTGGAAGCGTCGGCAGAATACGCCTGGAGAGAAAAAGAGATCATTCTAAGTGACCAAGTCAAAACGGAGTTTTCCATAAAGGACTTCTCTTTAAATGGCACTGCTAAATATTTACTCTCTTTTCCCGTGCTGAAGCCATACGTGGGAGTGGGTGTGGGGATACACCAGTTGGTCTATGGCATCTCGAATGAGGCTTATTCTTTCTATGTGCCCGAGGATCAGAACAGATTGGGATTTCATGCGGTGGGCGGAGTTACCTTATCCTTTCCTGCTTTTCCCTTGGAGCTTCTGGCTGAGGTAAGATATACCTCCATTCAGACAAAAAATGAACCCACCCATTATACCACTTTCCTGGCAGGAATGACATTCAACCTTCCTTAAAGCTTATGGGTCTGGTTCAAAAATTTTTCCCCTTCTTTTTTAATCGGACGGCTTTCTCCATGAGATGAGGAGGATGATATGGGTAAGGTTCTTAAGATGAACTTTTTTAACCATAAGTTGACAAAATAAAAGTTCGGTGTTATAATCTTCTAATGGTGGAGCTAAAGGAGCAAGGAATATGAGAAGGATCTTTTCGATTGTGTTGATCATAGTTTTGATTTCAATTCCAAAGGCATCGGCTCAATTTCTGGGTCAGCTTCGTCCGGCTCCCACCCTGAATAAAGGAGAAGCTTTGGGAGGAGCATATATGGGAGTCTATGAGGATGCTTTCTCCATATTCGGTCAATTTCGTTACGGAATAGCTCGATACTTCGATTTGGGCTTCAAGATGGGGATGATTGGATTAAACAGAGGATATTTTCAGTGGAGCCCTGGCTACAGGAAAAGCAGCACCAGCCTCACCGTAGGCGGCGACATTAAATACTGGTTCACCGAGCAAAGGGCTGGTGACCCTCTGGACGTCTCCATTGGAGGGGGGAGCGAATATCTGAGCACCTCGGATTACAGCCTCTTTTCATTGGGAGGGAACATCATTGCCTCTTATCAAATAAGATATTACCAAGAAAAAAGTGTAACCCCCTATGGTCGCCTAAACGTAAGGTGGGAGAGGGAGGTTTATAAAAATGTATTACGCAAGAACATGAAAAAGCACAGCGATAGCGCAATGGATGTGGCTTTAGCGCTTGGAGCAGAGCTTAAGCTTCCGTCAAATCTTCACTTGGTGGGTGAATTAGAGATAGATGCTAATGTTGGGTTTGTGGCTGGAATAAACTATGGCCTGTTCTGATCTCTGGAATTGATCAAACCAAAATGAGCGCTGGATCACACAAAAGCTTCCTTTTAAAAAGAGAGGGGCTTTGAGTCTGCTGGAAGCAATCCTTTTGGGAATCGTTCAGGGCTTAACCGAATTCCTTCCCATCTCCAGCTCCGGACACTTGGTCTTAGGCGAGTTCCTGCTGAAGGTCAAATTCGATGATATCAGCTTCGAGGTCTTTCTTCACTTGGGAACATTCGGCTCTGTGGTTATCGTTTTCAGACGCACCTTATGGTCGATGCTTAAGGCAGTCGGGCTAAATGTCAGATCTATTTTTCTAAGAAAAGTAGCTTTCTCCGCAACCAAAGATTGGCATCTGTTTTTGTTGATCTTGATCGGATCTGTTCCGGCTGGAGTAGCTGGAGTGCTCTTCTGCGACTATGTGGAAGAAAGTTTTTCTTCCGTCGTCTTCGTCAGTCTGATGCTTCTTTTTACCGGCACGATTTTGATCGTCACTCAATTCTTCAAACCAGCCAAAGAAAAGTTAAATTTTAAAGATGCAATTTTAGTGGGAGTGGCCCAGGCTTTGGCTCTGTTTCCTGGCATCTCTCGATCAGGGCTGACCATAAGCACAGGAATTTTTGCAAAGGTGAAAAGATCCACCTCAGCCGAGTTTTCCTTTTTGCTTTCTTTGCCCGCCATTTTAGGCGCCTCTTTGTTGGAGCTGAAAGAGGTGTTAGGTCACATCAACTCAGTTGAGGAGGCGGGACTTTATCTGACCGGTACGGTCACTGCCTTTCTGGTTGGATACTTGGCTATAAAATTTCTCCTGAACGTAATCGAAAAGGGGAAATTCCAGTATTTCGGTTATTATTGCTTTGTGGTGGGGCTTTTCTTTCTGCTCTTCTCAAGATGAGTTGGGTCAAAAAGATACAGACCATATATTGGGTAGTCAGAGTTGATTGGGGTCTTTTTTCATTTATCTAACCAGAAAGTGAAAATTTGCCAAGCCATGCAGAAAAAAATCGAGAAGATCCTGATCGTTCGCTTCAGCTCCCTGGGGGATGTGATCCTTACCACTCCGGTGCTGAGTGCGCTAAAGATCAAATTTCCCCAATCCCAGATATTTTTTTTGACCAAATCTCGATATGGTGACGTTTTGAGGGCCGATCCTCGAATCTTTTCCTTAATAGAGTTTGATCCCACAAAAGATCATAAGGGTCTTTCTGGCTTTTTGAAGTTGATGGCAAAATTACGTGCATATGATTTTGATCTTTTGGTGGACCTGCAAACCAATCTGCGGAGTTTTTTTGTTCGTCATCTGATCAAATCGAAGATCAAGCTCAAATATAGAAAGCGCTGGCTCTCTCGATCTTTAATGGTCCATACTAAATTTCTCAAAATAAAAACGATTCCTACGGTAGATCTTTATCTTAAGATTCTGAAAAAAATTGATGTTCACACAAAGGATAAGAATCCTATAATTTATGTGGATCAGACCGAGGAAAATTTTTCAAAAAAATTTCTCCTTGAACGGAAGGTCCAAAAGGATGATATTATAGTTGGGGTGCACCCGGGCGCAAGATGGGAGACCAAAAGATGGGATGCGATGAGATTCAGACAGGTATGCCATACATTGGCTTATAAGTTTAACTGCAAGGTCGTGCTGTTAGGGGATAGAGGAGATGGGGAGCTACTTGATGGGATAAGCCAGGGGATGCCTGAAACGAAGGTTATTAAAGCGGTGGGGCTATCAACAAGAGAATTCATCGGTTTGATCAGATGGTGCGATTGTCTTATCACCAACGACTCCGGTCCCATGCACATCGCTTCTGCTTTGGGCATACCCGTGGTGGCAATATTTGGTCCCACACATCCCAAGTTAGGTTTTGCCCCGGTTGGCTCAGAACATGTGGTGCTTTGTGCCAACGTCAAGTGTAGCCCCTGCAGTCTCCACGGCGAAAAAAGATGCCGAAAAAAGTCTAAGCTTTGTATGAACTCAATTGAACCAGACATGGTGGTTGAAGCAGTGCAGAGATTGCTCAAGAAAAGGCTCCTTTTAAAAAACAAATCTCTCAACGGAAACTTGAAAATTGAGAAATAAATTACTTTTTATCTTTTTGCTTCTTTTTTCGTTTTCCAGAATACCGGCTCACCCGGAGGACCCTCTCACTCCAGCGGATTTAGATTCTCTGAACTGCTCGATCAAAAAGGATAGCCTCCAGAAGGCCTGTGTGGTTCGAAAAGAAAAATTTATCAAAGGGAATCAATTCATGCAAGAGATTGCTCGGCGTTTCTCTTTATCAAATCAAATCCCCTTTGAGGAGATTGACAATTCCATTGGGGAAAGTGCTGGAGAGGTGCTGGATATGAGGGCTCTGATAGATGGGATAAGGGTGGGGTCACCAGGACAACCAGAGACAGGTTCTCTTGGTGGAAATATTAGAGGCCTTTCCATTTTTATGGATGGACATCCGCTCTGCCAGCAGGATCTTTACTTTCCCCAACTGGGAGGTCTGGATTTGAATTCCGTTCTTTTAACCAGCATTTCAAGGGTGGAATTTTTTCCCGCGGGAGTTGCAGACCTTTTAGGAAAAGGCCAAGGGATTTTGGGGATGAATATAGTTACCAAGGATTTTGAGGGAGGCCAGCCATATTCCAGAGTTTCGGCTCACAGAGGTCCTTTTGGATTTCATAGAACTCAAGTCCAGTTAGGTAGAGCGCTTACCTCCAGAGGAAAGTTTTACTTTACCACCGAGTTTAGAAAATCAGATGGTTACCTCCCCAACGCCGATTGCGACGGTTTTTCCCTTTGGGGTAAGACCAGTTTCAGCCTCTCCAGAAGGGCAGACCTCAGGCTCTCAACCTACCAATATAAAACTAAGATGGGACTTCCTCTTTTCCCGGATTTGAATTCATCAGATGCTCGAAAGAAGGTAAATAACTGGGGAGTGGAAGGCGCCATCCTCTTTCAGAAAAGTGCGCATGAGCTTTTGAAATTAAACCTCCAATATGAGAAACATAGCCAGCAGGTCAAAAGCAACACATATGGTTTTGAAACCAAGAAGATCGAGGAGGTTTTTGGACTGACTGCAAATCAGACTTTATGCTTGGCAGGAAGGCATCATCTCAAAATCGAAGGCTATGCAGAAAGCAAAGTTTTTAAAACCTTAAAGACAAAACATAAAGTTTTTAGTGGCTTGGTTTCAATTGCGGATCTGATTCAGATCCGCCCGAGCATTTCACTTCTTCTCTCTTCCAAGATGGGGAAGGAGGAGGGATTGGATGCTGCCATTTCTTCATCCGGAGGGATCTCATACCAAATTACAAAGGAGATTGGTCTATTTTCCACGCTGACAAGAGGAGTGGGCTATCCCACCCTCATGGATCGATATTGGGCTCCTTTTTCCTTAAGCTTTATAGATACGCTCCCGGAGTATATGGAGGAGGGGGACGGGAATCTAAAACTGCAAAAATCTATCACCGCCGATTTTGGACTCGACATCCTAAGGCAGAGCTTCAAGATGAGCGGGTATCTTTTCAACAGCAGGATTGACCGTTTCATCTTCTGGTCAAATGTGGATACCACGATTCATTATGGACATTTTAAACCGATCAATACCAAAGCACTCATCCGGGGGACTGGTGTCGATGTAGAATTTGTATTTTTAGATCATCTACGTTTACATCTTTCCTATAGCTACAAACAGAGCAAAGATCTCAAAAGAAAAATTATCCTCCCTTACTTTCCCAAACATTCGCTTTATACCTATATTCAGTTCGATGACGAATTTTTAAAAAGGGAAATCGGGTTGAAACTCAGATTGGAGACAACTGTCCTGTCTAAACGATTTATGGATGAATATCAGCAGGATGAGGAACCAGCAGTTGCTCTCCTCAATGGTAAAGTAACCATTCGGTTTTTGGATTTTTATTTTTATTATATCGCTCGTAATATAACAGATCAGAAGTATCGCTTGATGGACGATTACCCGATGCCAGAAAGGAGTTTCTGGTGGGGATTTTCCTGGGAGTTCTTCGATTGAAATTTCGATAATAGGTCAAACTTCAGCTCGACAAATGCTTTGCCAAGATAACCAAATAAGGCATGATCCTGTCATCTTTTCAGTCATTGGTTCTTGCATTTTCAACGGAATGATTGGATAAGGTAATGCTTGGCACCTCCGTTGGTTCTGGGGCCCCCACCCCGAACCAGAGATGTTGAGGGATAAGGATATCCCGCAACAACGAATAAATTTCAAAATGAGGATTTGTTCCATTAATTACACAAGGATCAATAACTTAAGATAAAATGGAGATGAATGATGGACCGAAATCAAGCTTTAAGTCTGGTAAGATCGAAGGTCAAGAGCAAGAATTTGGTCAAGCATATGCTGGCGGTGGAGGCGATCATGAAAAGGGTGGCTCAGCATTTTAAGGAGGATGCCC
The DNA here is from genome assembly GCA_029933635.1 of Candidatus Zixiibacteriota bacterium. Taxonomy (GTDB): domain Bacteria; phylum Zixibacteria; class MSB-5A5; order MSB-5A5; family SM1-73; genus SM23-73-3. The sequence goes on from JAOZNS010000033.1 coordinate 16,822, forward strand.
AGATGTGGGGGCTTACCGGTCTACTGCACGATCTGGACTATGACCAGACGGTGAACGATTTCGATCGCCACTCCCTTTTAACCTGTGAGTGGCTGAAAGATTACAACTTAGATGATAGGATACTTTATGCCATAAAAGCGCATCCTCGAAAGGTAGAGCCAAAGTCTAAGATGGACTGGACGCTTTTTGCTGCAGATCCGTTAAGTGGCTTGATAGTTGCCGCCGCGCTCATGCATCCCACAAAGAAATTGAAAAACGTCTCGGTCGAGTTCGTCTTGAACAGATTTAAAGAAAAAAGATTTGCCGCAGGCGCAAAAAGGGAGGACATTAAAGCCTGCGAGAAAATCGGGCTCTCACTTGAGGAATTCATCAAATTAGCTTTGGAAGGAATGCAGAGCATCGACGAAGAGTTGGGATTGTAGGACCCATTCTTAAGTGGTCCGCGATTGGTAAATCCCACTCCCAGCTGATCAGCCATAGCAGATTCGACTGAATGTTTTCCACTTGGAGCGAAAGAATTCACCCTGCAAATGCCAAAGTTATGAGAAAGCTAGGTTTGATCCTGATAGGGTTATTTTTCTTGACGCAGAATTCCTTGAGCAAAGGAGGCTGTGATGTCTCCATCTCCTTTCATCCACT